>NZ_JBYUVT010000015.1:0-129884 GCF_058135255.1 Flavobacterium sp. LK-23 | reverse complement strand
TTTAGATTTTAGATTTTAGATTTTAGATTTTAGATTTTAGATTTTAGATTTTAGATTTTAGATTTTAGATTTTCTAAAAGTCGCTTCGCTCCTTTTGGAATTTGGGATTTAAAAAAAATCGAATTTTAAGAAACTTCTATTTCTTAATCTGATCCAAAATATCATTCATCATCTCGATTTGCACTTTCTGAATTTCGATTAGTTCTTGCTGCTGATGCATAATTAAATGATCAATTTTATCATGAATTAATCTAATCTCCAATTCCGATTTCAGGTTGATCATAAAATCTTTTTTAGCGCGATTGCGATCTTTTTCTTCCTGACGGTTTTGGCTCATCATAATAACGGGCGCCTGCAAAGCTGCAACGCAAGAAAGTATTAAATTTAAAAGAATGAATGGATAGGGATCAAAACCTTTGTTTAGAAAAATATAAACATTTGAAGCAATCCAAATCGTAATAAAAACTACAAACGAAATAATAAAAGTCCAGCTCCCGCCAAAATCAGCCACTTTATCGGCCACTTTTTGCCCTAAAGTTCTAGTTTCTTCCTCATCTTCTACAATACTCACAATCGATTTATCTTCTTTTAACGAAGAAATGACATTTTTCTCCATTGCCGAAAGCGCTCCTATTTCACTAGAAAGATAATTTGAAATATATTTCTGGCGGTAGACATTCAATTCATTTATAGAAATGCAATCTTCGGCATTAAAATCGGGATATTCCTTTTTAATCAATCCCAAAATAGGATCATGAATTGCTCTTCCATAAACTTTCTCATTTTCATCAAAAGAATTGCCAGAAATTGCACTCTTAAATGTTGGTTTATTTTTCATTTTAGTATATTTTGAAAGCTAATTTACGCAATTAACTTCTTAAGAATTGCATAAATAAGAACCGTTTAGAATTTGCTTTTTATCACAAATCAAACCTTTCAAAGTAAATTTCTTTCGTTAAATCGTGATTTTATTTCCAAAAAACGCCTTACTTTTAACGTTCCAAAATTATTCATTCATTTTTACCATTGTGACAAAAGACAATATCATACAAAATATAAGAGCTTTAAAGAGCCACTCACACATAAATTACGGTATTAAAACCAAAACAGAAGACTTTACAGAAAAGCTTTTTTACACGCTTTTTGATTCGAATGCGGCACTTGACGAAAGCATTGATGAACTAGAGTTTCGCTTTAAAGAAATTGCGGTTTTGGCTTGTAAAAAACCTCAAAATTTATGCGAATCTATCTGGGATCGCTTTTTGGAGAAACTTCCTGGAGTATTAGAAAAACTAAATCAAGATGCCGAATATATTCTTGAAAACGATCCTGCATCAAACAGCATTGATGAAGTGTACTTGGGGTATCCAGGCTTTTATGCCATTGCAATTTACAGACTTAGTCACGAATTATATCATTTAGACTTATTATTATTCTCTCGATTAATGAGCGAATACGCACATAGAATTACTGGTACAGATATTCACGCTGGAGCCGATATTGCATCGCCATTTTTTATTGATCATGCAACCGGCATTGTAATTGGTGAAACTACCGTTATCAAAAAACATGTAAAAATCTATCAAGGTGTTACGCTTGGTGCATTAAGCGTAAGCAAAGACATGAAAAATGCAAAAAGGCATCCCACTGTTGAAGCCAATGTCTGCATTTATGCCAATGCAACAATTCTGGGCGGAGAAACTGTAATTGGAAAAAACAGTGTTGTTGGAGGAAATGCATGGGTTACCAAATCTATTCCGGAAGATTCTATCGTTTTAAACACCACTACGACTGACGTTAAAATAAAAGAAAAAAAATAACATGAATTCACATAAATTATTAAACCTAATTGGCAATACTCCTTTGATGGAAACGGTCAATCTAGTTAAAAATAAAAATGTAAAACTTTTACTGAAACTAGAAGGAAATAATCCTGGAGGAAGCGTAAAAGATAGAGCGGCATACAATATGATTGCTGCAGCATTAGAAAGAGGCGATATCAAAAAAGGAGATAAATTAATTGAAGCAACCAGCGGGAACACTGGAATTGCGCTGGCTATGATTGCTCAATTATTCGGCATTGAAATCGAACTGGTTTTACCAGAAGATTCTACCAAAGAGCGCACTCAAACTATGCGTGCTTATGGCGCAACAGTTATTCTTACGCCTGCAAGCGAAGGAATTATTGGTTCTAGAGATTATGCAGATAAAAAAGTAGCGCAAGGAGGCTATTTAATGCTGAACCAGTTTGCGAATGATGATAACTGGAAAGCGCATTACAAAACAACAGGACCTGAAATTTGGAATGATACTGACGGAACGGTAACGCATTTCGTTTCGGCAATGGGAACAACAGGAACTATTATCGGGACTTCTACTTATTTGAAAGAAAAAAATCCAAATGTTCAGATCGTTGGCGCACAGCCAAGTGATGGTTCTCAGATTCCTGGAATCCGTAAATGGCCACAGGAATATCTTCCTAAAATATTTGATGCTTCTAAAGTCGATACTGTTGTAGATGTGAGCGAAGAAGAAGCACGAGAAATAACCAAAAGACTAGCGCTAGAAGAAGGTGTTTTTGCTGGTATGAGCAGCGGAGGCTCTGTTGCAGTTGCCTTAAAAATTGCAGAACAATTAGAATCTGGAGTTGTGGTTGCCGTTATCTGCGACCGCGGCGATCGTTATTTGTCTTCGGATTTATTTGACTAAAAAGATACTAAGTTGCTAAGGTTCTAAGATGCTAAGATTTGGATAGTTTAAAAAACTTTGTGCCTTATAATCTCAGCAACTTTAGAAAAAAACTTAGAATCTCAGCAACTTAGAACCTTAGAATCTTAAAAAAAATGAACTACAGAAAACTAGGAAAAACAAACTTTAATATCTCTGAAATTTCGCTTGGCACTTGGCAAGTTGGCGGAAAATGGGGATCGGGTTTTGATGATAAAACTGCCGATGAACTTTTAAATACTGCTATTGATAATGGTGTAAACTTTATTGATACGGCCGATGTTTACGAAAATGGATTAAGCGAAACTGCTGTTGGAAGAGTGGTTCGTTCTCGTTCTGAACGTATTTTTGTTGCCACTAAATGCGGACGCCAAATTAATCCGCATGTGAATGAAGGATATACGCCAAAAGTACTTCAAAAATTTGTTGAAGACAGTTTAAAAAGAACGGGATTAGAAACACTTGATTTGATTCAGCTGCATTGTCCGCCGACTGAAGTTTATTATCGTCCAGAAATATTTGAACTTTTTGATAGACTAAAAGATCAGGGAAAAATTCTTAACCTCGGTGTAAGTGTTGAAAAAGTCGAAGAAGCTTTAAAAGCCATTGAATATTCAAACGTAACAACGGTTCAGATTATCTTCAATTTGTTTCGTCAGCGACCTTCTGAATTGTTTTTCGCGGAAGCTAAAAAGAAAGATATCGGAATTATTGCCAGAGTTCCATTAGCAAGCGGTCTTTTAACAGGTAAATTTGATGCAAAAACAACTTTTGACCCTCAGGATCACCGCAATTTTAATCGTAACGGAGAAGCGTTTGATAAAGGCGAGACTTTTTCTGGAATTGATTACGAATTAGGATTAAAAGCTGTTGAAGAATTAAAAGCTTTATTTCCAGAATCAAAAAATCTAGCTACAATTGCGTTACAATGGATTTTGAGTTTTAATGAAGTAAGCTGTATTATTCCTGGAGCATCCAAAACAGAACATGTTTTATCAAATTTATCGGTTTATGACACTCCAAAATTAACTTCAGAGCAGCTTTCAGCAATGAATAAAATCTATAATGACCTTATCAAACCTTCTGTTCATCAGCTTTGGTAAATCTTTATTATTAAAATATAAAAGGCTGTCAAGAATAAAATCTTACAGCCTTATTTTTTTTTTAGAGTCTAAACGTCGAATTCTATCTTAAATTCTGCACCTTTATTTTTTCCTTCGCTAGATGCGGTCAATCGACCTTTGTTTCTTTCTATGATTTTTTTGCACAAATACAATCCGATTCCTGTCGAACCTTCGTTTGCGGTTCCTAAACGGCTCATTTTGGTGAATTTTTTAAATAATTCCTCAATCTGATTTCGATCAAAACCCATTCCGTAATCTTTTACCGTCATAATCAATTTTGAATCTGCAGAAAAGATTCTTACTTTAATTTCGCTATCAAAATAAGAGAACTTAACGGCGTTGCTTATTAGATTTACCAATACTTGAACCAAAAGCCCCTCGTCTATCTTCAGTTTTGCTTCATTACATTTCAAAACCAAATCCATTTTTATATTTTTATCTAACAAACGCTGTTCGACTTGTTCGTTAATAAAAGGCACAATATTCGAAAACAAAACCGCCTTCACTTCTGGGTTTACTTTTACAACATCGTCTTGTTCTTTTAGCAATTTGATAAAATTTTCGATGTATCTAAATTGCAGTTCAGTCGATTCGCAAATTAGCTCAGCCATATTTTTAACCGATTCTGATGGTTCTTCGCTTATAATAAGCTTCGCTAAACCTTGCGGGTTTCCTGCAAAATTTTTCAAATCATGCGAAAGCATATAAACCAAATCCTGTTTTTCGTTTATAAAATTCTCTGCTTCATTAATAGATTCCTGTATGTTACACAAAAGCAGACCTGCTTCGTCTGTATAATCTGTTGGCAAAGCGGCTATTTTTCTTGAATCTCTATAGTCGTCTAACGCTTTTGACGCTATAGCAATTGGCTTTATCAGTTTATTTAAAACCAAAAGTGTTATTGCCGTTGCCAGCAATGTCATAATTAAAGAAAAAACAAGAATAGAAGCCGATGATACTTTATGTTCAAAAAATAGAACAAAAAATAAGATTCCGATTAAGGGAATATGTATACCGATAAAAGCAACAAATAAAAATTTGAAAGCATAACTTTTTTTAAGAAAGCTGATTTGTGAAAGTTTGTGATACAACTTCATAAAAAGATAAAAATAGCAGGTTAATATGTAATTTTATTGGGATTATTACGAAAACAAAATTAGCTTTTATCCCCAATTAAACTAATATTTTGAAGAATTTCTAAATTTTTTCTAAAATTAAATTTGTAAAAGTTTTCAAAGGCTTATTTTTGCGCTATGGGAAGAAAAAATACAGACAAAATTGTCTTTCATCAAATTCAAGTTCTTGATGCTGGTGCAAAAGGGGTTTCAGTAGCCAAAGCACCTGACGGAAAAGTTATCTTTATTCCGAATGTGGTACCTGGAGATGTTGTAGACGTACAGACACTAAAAAAAAGAAAAGCATATTACGAAGGTAAAGCGGTAAAATTTCACGAATTATCTGAATATAGAGTTGAGCCAATATGCGAACATTTTGGTGTATGCGGAGGTTGCAAATGGCAAAATATGAAATACAGCCAGCAACTTGCATTTAAACAAAATGAAGTTAAAAATCACTTACAAAGAATAGGAAAAATCGAACTTCCAGAATTTGAAGATATTTTAGGTTCTGAGAAACAGTTTTTCTATAGAAATAAAATGGAATTTTCTTTTTCTAACAGCCGTTGGTTAACTGAAAAAGAAATTGGAAGCACTGAAGATTTAGGTAACAGAAATGCTTTAGGTTTTCATATTCCTAAAATGTGGGATAAAATCTTAGACATCAACAAATGTCATTTACAAGAAGATCCTTCAAATGCCATTCGTAACGAAATTAGAGCTTTTGCAAACGAACATAATTTAGCTTTTTTTAATCCGAGAGAACATTCTGGATTATTAAGAACGGTTATGATTCGTACGGTTTCTACTGGAGAAATCATGGTTTTGATTCAGTTTTTTGAAGAAGATAAAGAAAACCGAGAATTAATGCTGGACCATTTATACGAGAAATTCCCTCAAATTACTTCATTACAATATGTTGTAAACGGAAAACCAAACGATACAATTTACGATCAGGATGTCATTCTTTACAAAGGAAGAAACTACATTTTGGAAGAAATGGAAGGTTTAAAATTCAGCATTAATGCTAAATCTTTTTATCAAACCAATTCTGATCAAGCTTACGAATTGTATAAAATAACACGAGATTTTGCTGGACTTACAGGAAATGAAGTAGTTTATGACTTATATACAGGAACTGGAACCATTGCTCAGTTCGTTTCTAAAAAAGCAAAAAAAGTAATTGGAGTAGAAAGTGTTCCTGAAGCTATTATTGATGCTAAAGCCAATGCAGAACGCAATAATATTACAAATTGCGAGTTTTTTGTTGGTGACATGAAGGTAGTCTTTAATGAAGCTTTTATTGCACAGCACGGAAAACCGGACGTTATTATTACAGATCCGCCTCGCGACGGAATGCATAAAGATGTTGTAGAGCAAATTTTAAAAATTGCTCCTAAAAAAGTGGTTTATGTAAGCTGTAATTCTGCAACTCAAGCGCGTGATCTAGCTTTAATGGATGAAAAATACAAAGTAACTCGTGTGCGCCCTGTAGATATGTTTCCGCAAACGCATCATGTTGAAAATGTTGTACTTTTAGAACTTCGATAAAAAATACATGAAAAAATTAATCTCTCTTTTACTGCTCTTCACTTTCGGCTTATCTAGCTGCGAGAAAGATGACATCTGCGATGCCAATACACCAACTACACCAAGATTGGTTATGACATTTTATGATATTTCTAGTCCGACGAAAACAAAAAATGTTACCAACCTAAAAGTTATTGGTGACGGAATGGAAGAAGGGATTGTTTTTAATGAAAGTCTTGCAGAAGATGATTCATTGAGATATGTAACCAGCGGAAGTACGGTATCAATTCCGTTAAAGGTAAATGACACTACAGCAACCTTTAAGTTTATTTACAGTTCGTTAAGCACCACAGCCATCAACACTGATGTTATTAAATTTAACTATAACACGCAAAATGTATATGTTTCGAGAGCTTGTGGCTTTAAAACTATTTTTCAGCTAAAAAATATTCTGCCTTTTGTACATACTGATCCAGACGGAGATACGTTTTGGATGACCGAAGTTGATTTAGAAAACCCTAACATTGAATCTGAAAATGAAACACACATTAAAGTTTATTTCTAGTCTTTCATTATTGTTTTCAATGTTTTTAGGTTATGCGCAGGATGTTCCTGAGATTTCTAAAAATTTGAAAGACACGGTAGCGACTAAAAAGCCAAAAACAGAAACTGTAAAAACGGCAAAACCAGAAATTCAGGAAGCTCAAGCCCTAAAAGATAGCGTTGTAAAAACAGACCGCTACGGACTTCGAGTTGGTGTCGATTTGTACAAACTTACTCGCGGCCTTTATGACAAAGATTATAAGGGAGTAGAATTTGTTGGAGACTGGCGATTAACCAAAAAGTATTTCTTAGCGGCAGAATTAGGCTACGAAGATAAAACTACAGAAGATGACCGTTTGACTTCTTCTGCTAACGGAACTTATATAAAAGCAGGTTTTGACTATAATTTTTATCAAAACTGGCTTGATATGGAAAACCTTATCACAATAGGACTCCGTGGCGGATTTAGTAGTTTTGCCCAAGAATTGCATAGCTATAAGATCTATAACCCAAATCCGTATTGGGGAGAATTACCTCCAATAGCAACAGACAATAAATATAGCGGACTTACCGCTACTTGGATCGAAGTTGCATTAGGACTAAAAGCTCAAGTTGTGAAAAATGTATTTGTTGGTTTCGGTGTTCAGCTTAAACTTCTGACTTCTAATAAAGAACCAAATAATTTCGAAAACCTTTATATTCCAGGTTTTAACAGAACTTATGATGGAAGTTTTGGAATTGGTTTCAACTACACAGTTTCCTACTTTATTCCGATTTACAAGAAAAAAACAATGGCATCTGAAACAGTAAAAAAAGAAGAGCCTAAGAAGAAAAAATAGTTTTTTTTAAAAGGTTCTAAGATGCTAAGATTCTGAGATTCTGAGATGCTAAGTTTCTAAGATACTAAGTTTAAAAAAAAGCGGTAAATTCAAGTTGAATTTACCGCTTTTTTATGTTGTTAAGATTAAAAACTTAGAAACTTAGAAGCTTAGAAACTTAGAAGCTTAGAACCTTAGCATCTCAGAATCTTAGCATCTTTTTTAAGTTAACTGAAAATTAATCGCTGCTTTTGTATGTATTAAAGTTGTATCAAAAATAGGGACACTTAAATCTCCTTCTTTTATTACTAGCGGAATTTCGGTGCATCCTAAAATAATTCCTTCTGCTCCATTTTTGATTAATTCATTTGCAATTTCAAGATAACGCTTTTTTGTTTCTTCGGTTGCAATTCCTCTTCCTAATTCTTCGAAAATGGTGTAATGAATAAAATCTTTGTCGGCTTCGCTTATTGGTATTATTGCTTTAATTCCTTTTTCAGCAAGTTTATCTTTAAAGAAATCCAATTCCATTGTGAATTTTGTTCCCAGTAAACCTACTTTTTTCAAGTCTTTTTTCTGAATTTCAATTGCTGTTTCTTCAGCAATATGAATAAGCGGAAGTCCAATAGCTTGCTGCAGTTTATCTGCAATTAAATGCATCGTATTGGCACATAAAACAATAGCTTCTGCCCCGCCCGATTTTAAAACTTCTGCCGCTTTTAGAAGCATATTAAAAGTAGAATCCCAGTCGTTGGCATCGTTATTCTTTTTAATATCGGCATAATTAAAAGAGTAGATTAGACATTCAGAGAAATTTAGTCCGCCTAGTTTTTCATTAATTCCTTTATTAATTAAAGTATAATAATCAGATGTAGAAACCCAGCTGATTCCGCCAATAAGTCCAATTTTCCTCATATATTTTTCAAATTATCCGATTTCTTTAATCCCTTTTATAAAAAGCCATTTCATAAAAAGCTTTTCACCGTCTTTAGTTCTTACCGCTTGAAATTTAGGTCCAATAATAGTTCCAATTACAAATGCCGTCATCGGAATCCAGATTCCAGTTAATCCCGTGTAAGCCGCAATCAAATATCTAAATAAAAGAAATAAAATTGCAAAAGCAGCCAATTGGTATAAAAAAGCGCGTAGTTGTAGTTTTGACATTTTTTTTGAGTTGCCAAGGTTCTGAGAGGCTAAGATGCTAAGTTTTTTTCCTTGCAACTTATATTCTTAGAAACTTGATATTTATTTAAAATTATTCTTTTTCCCATTTTGCTAAAACTCTTAGCATCTTAGAGACTTAGACTTGAAATTTCGTTCTCTTACTTCCTTCGTACATTTCGTATTTTACCAAACGTGCTTCAAGGCTTCCGTTAAAAAGTTTGATTTTTCTAGAAGGTTTTAATCCTACGAATTTTAAGGCTTCAAGGTTGGCTGTAATAAACCAAGCGTTTGTTCCTGGATAATTCTTCTTTAAAGTATCTCCAATACTAGCGTAGAATTTTTCCATATGAATATCCAAACGCTCATCGTAAGGCGGATTGAAAACAATATGCAGTTTACCTTCTGTTTCTTTTTCTGTATCAAAAAAGTTCTCTTCGTAAATTTTAATGTAATCTTCTAAATTAGCATTTCTAATATTGTCTTTCGCTTTGCTTACAGCACTTGGCGCTTTATCAAAACCTTTAATTGTATAATGAAATTCTCTAGTTTTTTTCATTAAACTGTCAACAATTGTATCAAACAAATCATTGTCCCAATCTTTCCATTTTTCAAAAGCAAACTCTTTTCTGTTAATGTTTGCTGGAATATTGCAGGCAATCATAGCTGCTTCTGCCAAGAAAGTTCCAGAACCGCACATAGGATCCAAGAAATCACTTTGTCCATCCCAACCAGACAATAAAAGAATTCCAGCTGCCAAAACCTCATTAATAGGCGCAATATTAGTAGCCGTTCTGTAACCACGCTGATGAAGTGAAGCTCCAGAAGTATCTAAAGAAACCGAAACCTGATCTTTGTCAATATGAATATTTATACGCAAATCTGGATACTGTTTATCAATACTTGGACGCTGTCCTGTTCTTTCTCTAAACTGATCTACGATCGCATCTTTACATTTCTGAGAAATAAATTCAGAATGATTGAAATAAGTCGAATGCACCGTGCTATCAATAACAAAAGTCTGATTCGCATTTAAGTATTTAGACCAGTTTATACCCAAAATTCCTTTGTACAAAGCCTGTTCATTATTAGCTCGAAAAGAATAAATCGGTTTTAAAACTTTAAGCGCAGTACGCAAAGACAAGTTGGCTTTGTACATAAAACCTTTGTCTCCTTTAAAGCTTACCATTCTCACACCTTTTTCAACATCTTGAGCGCCAAGTGTGCGTAATTCTTTTTCTAATATTTCTTCAAAGCCAAAAAAACATTTGGCAATCATTTTAAAATTTTCTTCCATTTCTTTTTCAATTAAAAAAAGCTAATCGCTATAACATTTTATTATACTGTTATAAATAGGTATCGAAGCGAAATAGTTATTTTTCGGCAAAAATACACTAAATTTGCCGGACTTTTGAATTAATTGAAATAGAATAAATGTCTGTAAAACATAACGCACCAATCCAAAATCAAGAAGATGACAATCAAAACTGGTATTCTTCGTGGTTTGACACGCCATATTATCATATTCTTTACAAGGATCGTAATTATCGTGAAGCTCAGGTTTTCATGGACAATTTAACGCATTATCTTAACTTGCCAGAAAAAGCCAAAGTATTGGATTTAGCGTGCGGAAAAGGCCGTCATTCTATTTATTTAAATCAATTAGGCTACGATGTTTTAGGCGCAGATTTGTCTGAAAACAGCATCGCAGAAGCTAGCAAAAACAGCAATGAAACCCTTCATTTTAAAGTGCACGACATGCGCCAGCCTTTTGAAGAAAAGTTTGATGCTATTTTCAATCTCTTTACCAGTTTTGGCTACTTTGAAAGCGACGAAGACAATCTGACCACTTTAAAAGCAATTAAAGAAAGCTTATCAGAATACGGTTTTGCTGTAATCGATTTCATGAATGTGCCAAACGTTATTGAAAATCTTGTTCCCGAAGAAGTAAAAACAGTTGACGAAATAGATTTTCACATCAAAAGATACGTTGAAGACGGACATATTTTCAAAGAAATTGATTTTGAAGACCAAGGCAGAAAATATCATTTTACAGAAAAAGTAAAAGCACTAACTTTGAAAGACTTTCAGGATTTAATGGACGAGGCTGGAATTTTTCTTTTAGACATTTTTGGAGACTACAAACTCAAAAAATTCCATAAAACCGAAAGCGAAAGATTAATCATGATTTTTAAGTAAATTGGTTAATCGTTTAATTGTTTAACCGTTTAATCGCTAAACAAAAAAAACAATTAACCGATTAAACGAATCAACGATTAAACAAAATAAAAATGAACTATTTATTACCCTTATTTTCTGTACTTTTAGGATATGGCGTGGCTTTATTTATAAAACCAGAAAACAAAAATAATTTAAAATTACTACTCGCATTTAGCGGTTCTTTTTTATTATCGTTAACCGTAATGCATCTTCTTCCAGATGTTTACGAATCGCACAATCATAATATCGGAATCTTTATAATGGTCGGAATTTTATTCCAGATTGTACTTGAATTTTTCTCAAAAGGTGCCGAACACGGACACGTTCATGGGCATGCAAAAATGTCTCAAATTCCATGGCTTTTATTTATCAGCCTTTGCATTCACGCCTTTTTAGAAGGATTTCCTGTAAGCCACCATCATGGTTTAGCAGTAGGAATTGCCATTCATCATCTGCCAATTGCGGTTATCTTAACCACATTTTTCATCAATGCAGATTTAAACAAAAAAGCCATTTTTGCCTTCATGCTGACCTTTGCCATCATGACGCCACTCGGAACTGTAGCCTCAGAATATTTGCCTTTTTTAAGTAAATATTACACCGAAATAACAGCAATCGTAATCGGAATTTTATTCCACATCTCCTCAACCATCATTTTTGAAAGCAGCGAAGGACATAAATTCAACATTGCCAAAGTTTCTATGATCGTTCTAGGAATTTTACTAGCATTCTTTTTATAATCTGAGCGTGCCCAAATTTCCAAAAGGCGCAATTTAACAAACCGCTTACGTGCGCCTTTCGCAAATTCGGTCGGGCTATCCGCATTACTTCGGTAATTTGCTCCTATCCCTCACGCAAAAAAAAGTTTCAGGTTTCAAGTTTCAAGTTTTACTCTCGCGTGTCAGGCTGAGCGGAATCGAAGCCCTTTTGTTAGTTGCCCTTCGACTTCGCTCAGGGTGACATTAGTTTGTTTGAAGTTTCAGGTTGAAGTTCTCTTTACAATGTCAGGCTGAGCGAAGTCGAAGCCCAATGAAAATTATCTAATTATCAAATTAACTAATTATCTAATTCCTTAATTCCCCACCCTTTTCTTCTCGTCCTGATTTCCAAAAGCACGCTCTTTCACATTAATCTTTTTATTTCCGAAATTGTAAACCACAGACAAACGCACAAAACGATTGCTTTCATTTTGACTGTAAACCTGTTTCACACCATTTACAACCGAAGTGAAATCTTTCAAATAAGAAGTATTAAAAATATCATTGGCTAAAAATGCGATTTGAAGCGTTTTATTCAATAAATCCTGTTTAAAACCAATATCAAAACTTGAAGCATAACCAATCTCATACAAACCACTTTTAAAGGGCGAACTATAATTAAAATCAATTTGAAGTTTGGTACTTTTTCCTAATACAAAAGTATTATTCGTCGTAAAATCAATCTGTAAACTATTTGATGGCGTTGCATTAATATCTTTTATAAACTCCGTTTGAGCGCCTAAAAGGTACAAAGTATTTTCACTCTGCCACCAATCTGTAAAAGTGGCCGAATAAGTTTCTCCAATACCATAATTTATATTTTTAAAATAATTTTCACGCGTTACAATCTGTGTATTCGTTTCTGGATTTGAAGTAAACAAAACGCCATAACCATTTGAAACTAAATTCACAAAAACACTGGTTCTCAAAATTTCTTTATACGAATGTGCAAACTCAAAATTATCACTAAATGAAGGTTTTAAAAACGGATTTCCTTCAGAATAACTGTTACTATTAATATAAACTCTAAACGGATTCAACAAATCAAAACGTGGCCTGTTGATTCTTTTTCCATAATTCAAACTAAAAGTATTATTCTCGTTTTTCTTGTACGAAGCATAAACTGTTGGAAACAACTTCAAATAATCATTTACATTTTCCTGATTCATGGTTTCAGAGAATCCGCTTGTTTGTGTGTTCTCCAATCGTAAACCCATTTGCAGATTCCATTTTTCATTTATTTTTTTATCTCCGTTAACATAAAATGCCTGATTATTTTCAGTGTATTTAAATTGGTTAGACTGACTAGGATCTAATTCTGGAGTTCCAGTTATAGTATTGTAGAAAACCACATCGCTTATGCTATTGGTAAAACTCATTTTCGCACCATAAGACAAATTAAAAGTTTCAAACGGATGTTCCATATCGGCCTTAAAACTCCAGTTATCAATATCTTGGTCAGAAATATTTCTTCCTGCCTGATTGACATCAATAAATTCCATATCTGGATTATAATTGTTCGCTATAAAATCTCTATCAAATTTTGAGTTGTAATTGAAATAATCCACATCAAAGGATAATTTCTTTTTTGAATCAAATTTGGTAATCAAATGCGCATTATAAGTCTGATTTTTAGAACCTTTATCTGTAAAACTTTTATTCAATGTAACCTGCTGTAATTCGTTTTGCGTATTGTACTTTTCAATTCTAATATCCGATCCAAAATCAGGATTATTTCTGTCATTCATAAACTGAAAACCAATTGTTGTACGTTCAGATACATCATAGTCTAAAGCCAATTTTCCAGAAAAATTCTCATTTTTAACTTTTGTATCGGCATCCATTGTAGAAAGTCCATCTGGAAAATACATATCTAAATTCTCTATAGCATTTTTATAACCAGTTTTACCATTCACGCTTGCCGAAAATCTAAACTTATTTTTGCTATAAAAGAAATTATCTCTCAAAGTGTAAATTCCATATTTATTCTGGTCGTAAGAAACTGTAATCGAATTTTTCCACGAATCGCGGACTCCTTTTTTCATAATAATATTAATCAGCCCTCCAGTTCCATCCGCTTCATATTTTGCGGGCGGATTGCTTATAACTTCAATATTTTTGATATCTGCAGCCGAAATTGATTTCAAGAAATTGTTCAGTTCTTCGCCAGTCAATTCAATTAAACGTCCATCAATCATGACGCGCGAAGTTCCCTTTCCTAAAATGGTTATTACATCATTTTTCACTACAACTCCAGGCGCAGTATTAATTGCGCTTAAAGTATCGCCGCCAGTAGTTGTAACATTATTTTCTAGATTATAAACCAAACGATCTGTTTTCTGTTCAATAGTTTTCTTTTTAGACTGAACCACAACTTCAACTAATTTGGTTTCGGTTTCTTTTAAAATAATAGTTCCTAAATCGGTGTTTTTGTCTAGTGAAATTTCTTTTTCATAATCAGCAAAACCTAAAAGACTGATTTCAATTTTATAAGAGCCATTTTTTAGGCTGATATCAAAAGAACCATCTTCTTTAGTTGTAGTTCCATCAATAATTTTCCCTTCTTTATTTAATATTGAAATTTCAGCCCATTCTAAAGATTTGGTTTCACTAGTGACTTTTCCTTTTAATGTTGCTTGTGCCAAACAAAATAAAGGCAATAGTAAAAAGATTAGGAGATTTAATTTTTTCATGATTTCTAATTTTAACTTGTTCGATTAATTTGAAGCAAAGTTGCCTTAGAAAATCTTCCTACGCGACCGATAAAAAAAGTCGAACCATTTTCTCAAATAGAAATTGGTTCGACTTTATATACGTAAGGCGTTCGACTTTTCACAAACCCTTTATTTTTAGCTATTTCTGTAGGCTGTTGGGGTTAAATTGGTATACTTTTTAAATGAAGTATTAAAAGAAGATTTGGAGTTAAAACCAACTTCGTACAATATTTCTAGAACAGTTAATTGATTTTTTGATTGATCTCTTAAAATTTGCATGGCTTTTTGAATGCGATATTCATTCACAAAATCAAAAAAATGCTGATCGATATGATGATTTATTAAAATCGATAAATCGCGAACAGGAATACTAATCTGATTGGCCAATTCCTGAATAGTAAGCGACGGATCGAGAAATGGTTCTTTCTCAGTCATATATTGTTTTAAAGTACTAATTTGTGTAGTGATCAAATCATTTTGCTGATTTACAGCTTCTGGCTTTTCATCAATTTCTGGCAGAATATCTTTTGTTAACACTAACTTAGAATTTACACCTCTAAAAAGTTCTGGATATTTTAAAGCTTTCATTATAAACCAGCACGTTATAAATAAAGCTATAGTTCCAACAAGGACATTTGCCCACAAAAAAACTTCTTTGAAACCACTATACCTCAATATATTTTTTGAAAGTACAATAGAATGTGCAACAAGAAACACGCATGTCATTTGAAAAAGCCATTTATAAGTAGAAACGCTTGGATTGGCGTAGTTTTCTAGATAAATTTCTTTGTATTTCTTCAAGATCAAAAACACACTTACGATATAAAAAACGTACTGAAATTCTATTAAAATCTGTATAAAATAGATCTCAGACATTTCATTTAAAGGACCTATGAAGTTGCCATTTACAATACTTAAATATATTCTTGGCATAAAAATTAAATTGACTATTACAAAAGGAAGCAAATGAATGAGATGTTTCCATTTTAACTTAAAGTCTGAATAACATACAGATAAAACGTACAAATAAAATGATGGCATTCCCAGTAAACAGAAAGTTGCTCTGAAAATTTCTAAATTCCTGTGATCTTCTGTATACAGATACATAAAAAAGCCACTGAGATCTATTGCCGAAAAAATAAAGAACAAAGCAAACAAGCGGTTTGCCAGTTTATTTTCTGTTTTAACGGTTAGCAGAAAAAATGCCATTAATAAGGAAACGAAAACAGAAATTCGAGCAATTCCCTGTAGTAAATCTAATTGATCCATCTATCTTTTTATATTAGACAAATATAATATTTTCGTTTTTGTAACAAAGCCACAATAAAACAGTCTTTAGAGAGAAAAAATAGAAGAAAAAAATTGATTTTAAATCTCTGAGACTTTGCAAGATTGAAATAAAATATATTAATTTTGACGAGTCTAAATAACGATAAAATGACATTTACGAAAACTACTGAACAAGCCTCAAAATATGAACATTTAGAGAAGATGTCTGTTCATGAATTGTTATCTAATATAAACCAGGAAGATAAAACGGTGCCTTATGCAGTCGAAAAAGCTTTACCACAAATAGAAGCTTTGATTCCGCAGATAGTCGACAAATTAAAACTTGGCGGCAGATTGTTTTATATTGGAGCAGGAACTTCTGGCCGACTTGGTGTTGTTGATGCTTCTGAATGTCCGCCCACTTTTGGCGTTCCTTTCGACTTAGTAAATGGCATTATTGCAGGTGGTGACACAGCAATTAGACGTGCAGTAGAAAACGCAGAAGATAATCCTACACAAGCTTGGATTGATCTTCAAAACCATAAAATCGATTCTAATGATGTTGTGATCGGAATTGCTGCTTCGGGAACAACTCCATATGTTATCGGCGGATTAGAAACTTGTAACCAAAACAATATTATCACCGGTTGTATTACTTGTAATGCAGGAAGTCCGTTGGCACTGACGGCGCAATTCCCTATTGAGGTTGTAGTTGGACCAGAATTTGTAACCGGAAGCTCAAGAATGAAAGCTGGAACTGCACAGAAACTGGTTTTAAACATGATTTCGACTGCAGCTATGATTAAGTTAGGAAAAGTAAGAGGAAACAAAATGGTCGATATGCAGTTAAGCAATGTAAAGCTGGTTGATCGTGGCGTAAAAATGATTATGGATGAAATTTCGGTTTCGTATGACGAAGCGTCTGAATTATTGAAAAAATATGGCAGCGTAAGAAATGCTGTCGACAATTATAAAAAATAAAAAGGCTTCTGAGTGGCTGTTTAACTGCAAAGTACGCTAAGATTTATGCTAGGTTCGCAAGGTTTTTGTCCAAAACTTTGCGAACTTTGTCATTATAAAAATATATCATATAAAAAACTTACCGTACTTTGCGATAAATACAAGCCAACAGCTTGCAACCTTAAAATTGAAACAAAAAAGATGGCAACAAATAAAGAATTACTAAAAAAAGGAGTGAAATATTTATCAGGCGCTCTGCCTTTAATGTTTCTTGGCCCAACATTGATTTATAATGCTTTTATGAATCAGCATACCAACTGGCATTATCTTGTTTTAGGAATTGGAATTGTGGCTTGTCTGAGTTCTATGCTTTTGATCTTTTTGGGATTGAAAATTATTATGAAAGGTATATTTAACGATTAAGAACTGAAACCCTAAATTTCAAAAACACTTATGGAAGCTCTAATTCACATTCAGAAAACATTTGAGAAAGTTGTTTATATTGATAAGAAAATAAACAATCGCGAGTTTGAAGATTGTGTTTTTAAAAACTGCGACTTTTCTAACAGCAATTTCAATTCTAATACCTTTCTTGACTGTGAGTTTATTGATTGTAATTTATCAATGACAAGTTTGGCAGGAACAAGTTTAAAGAACGTCACTTTTAAAAACTGTAAACTTCTCGGAATTGCATTTAACGAATGTGACGATTTTCTATTCCAGGTTTATTTTGATGAATGCGTTCTCGATTATGCATTGTTTTCAAACAAAAAAATGCCAAAAACCAAGTTTATAAATTCTTCTGTTCGCGAAGTAACTTTTATTGGCACCAACTTAACGAGTTCTGTTTTTGATAATTGCGATCTTGATGGCGCTATTTTCAATGAAACACAATTAGCATCGGTCAATTTTAAAACGGCTTACAATTACAAAATCGATCCTGAATTTAATCCTATGAAAAAAGCACAATTTTCTACGGAAGGAATTGTCGGATTATTAGATAAATATGATATCAAAATCGTTTAGTTATGAGTGCCGATCAATCTTATTTAAAAAGCGTTAAAAAGCAGTTTTTATATTATAAAATGCTTGGCGAAAAAGCCATTGACCAACTTGAACCTCAACAGCTTTTCATTTCAGTAAATGAAGACACCAACAGCATTGCTACAATAATAAAACACATTTCGGGCAATATGCTGTCCCGCTGGACTGATTTTCTTACAACAGATGGTGAAAAAGAATGGCGCAACAGAGATTCTGAATTTGAAAATGATTTACAATCTAAAGATGAAGTTCTTGAACTGTGGAATAAAGGATGGAATTGTCTCGAAAATGCTCTTGAAAGCTTACAACCCAATCAGCTTTCGGACATTATTTATATTAGAAATGAAGGCCATACGGTTATAGAAGCTATAAATCGACAATTGGCACATTATCCGTATCATGTCGGACAGATTGTTTTTTATGCCAAACAGCTGAAAAACAGTGAATGGAATAGTTTATCGATTCCGAAAAACAAATCGGGAAATTATAATGCTGAAAAGTTTGCCAAAGAAAAAGAAATCAAGAACTTTACCGATGATGAGTTAAAAAGATTGAAATGACCCGTTTGTCAGTCTGAGCGAAGTCGAAGACCTTTTTGTGACATAAAAATGAAATCTCTAGCTCTAAAAAAACAACTTAATTAAAATGAAAAAAATAGCATTCTTATTCCCTTTTCTAGCTTTAGTTTCATGCTATAATGCAGAACACAATTGCAAGGATTTTAAAACCGGAAAATTCAAATTTGAAACAGATGTCAATGGCGTAAAAAAAACAACTTACTTTGAGCGTAAAGACGATATTGAAATTGAAACTTACGAAGGAAAAACCGATACTGCTACAATACGTTGGGTAAGTGACTGTGAGTACGTGTTGCAAAAGAAACATCCTAAAAATATGGCTGAAGAAAAAGCAATCAGCATGAAGATTTTAAATACTTCAAAAGATTCTTATACGTTTGAATTTGGCTTGGTTGGTTCTGAAGAAAAACAGCGAGGAACGGTTTATAAAGTTGATTAAATAATAAAGGCTCCAATTGGGAGCTTTTTTTATGCCACAAAGGCACAAAGGCTCCAAGTTTTTTTATTCTCATTTTTTAAACTTTGCAACTCTGAATCTTTATCCCTCTGTAACTAAAAAAACAAACGTGTTTCTTTTACATTTCTATTTTAAATAGTACATTAGAACTCTAATCTAACCAAATGAAAAATACCATTTCGCAGAGAGTTGCCGATTTTTTAAAGAATTATCCGCCGTTTAATTTTCTTCATCAGAGAGATTTAGAAAAGCTTTCTGAACAGATTTCTATTATTTATAAAGAAAAAGATGCTGTCATTTTTGCTGAAAATGACAAAACCCACGATTCTTTTTATGTAGTTCATAAAGGCGCTGTTGCACTTAAAAAAAGCACTAAAAATACCGTTTTAGATATGTGCGATGAAGGCGATATTTTTGGATTGCGTCCGTTATTGGCACAAGAAAATTATATCATGGAAGCGGTCGCTCACGAAGAAAGCATTTTGTACGCCATTCCTATTGCAGTTTTTAAACCTTATGCACTCGAGAATAGAAACGTTGGTAATTTCTTGATTGAAAGTTATGCTTCGAATACTCGAAATCCATATTCCGATATTCACAAAGATAAATTATATGGTGATGATCAGTTAAATGAAAATCTGCATTCGAGCAATCATTCTTTTGATCTAGCGCCCATAAAATATTCTAAAAAAATAGTTACCTGCAGTCCGTCAACTACGGTAAAAGAGATTGCAAAAATTATGAATAAAAAGAAAGTCGGTGCAATTTTAATCGTAGACGAAATGCTTCCGATTGGTATTTTGACGGATAAAGATCTTCGAAATAAAATCGTTACAGGAGATTTTCCTATTACAACGACTGCCGAAACGATAATGACAAAACCTGTCATTACGTATCCTAAAAAAATGACGGTTACTGAGGCACAAATGGCTATGATGAAAAGCAACATAAGCCATTTATGTTTAACAAAAGACGGAACGGTAAACACCAAAGCGGTCGGAATTTTATCGAAACACGACGTAATGGTGGCGCTTGGAAATAATCCGGCAGTTTTAATAAAAGCGTTGAAACGCACTAAAAAAATCAAGGAAATAAAACCGATTCGCAACCGAATTATGCAATTGCTTCAAGGCTATCTGGATCAAAATATTCCGATGACTTTGATTACCAAAATCATTACAGAATTGAATGAAGCCTGCACTACTCGAGTTATCGAAATTTGTTTAGAAAAAATGAGCAGTCCGCCGCCCGTTAAATTTGCTTGGCTCGCGCTCGGAAGTCAAGGTCGCGGCGAGCAAATGTTGCATACAGATCAAGATAATGCGATTGTTTATGAAAATGTGAATGAAGTTTTTAGAGAGGAAACTAAAATCTATTTTCTAAAATTTGCCGGACTTGTCAATAAAGGGCTTTTTGAAATTGGATACGATTATTGTCCTGCCGAAATGATGGCCTCGAACCCAAAATGGTGTATGAGTGTAGACGAATGGAAAAGCCATGTGCATCATTGGATTACAAATCCGGGTAAAAATGAGGTCTTATTGTCCTTTATTTTCTTTGATTATAGTTTAACTTACGGAGATACCGAAGTAGCAAATCAATTGTCTGATTATATTTTTGAAGATTTAAAAGCAAATCCTATTTTTTATATGCATTTGGTGAGTGGTGCTTTGCAAAGCCCATCTCCTACTGGTTTCTTTAGACAATTTTTGGTAGAGCAAGATGGCGCAAACAAAGATAATTTTGATATTAAACGAAGAGCTTTAATGCCATTGACAGATGCGGCACGTGTCTTAATTTTATCCCACTCGATAAAATCGATTAGCAATACAGCAGAGCGCTTTGAGAAATTAGCAGAACTGGAACCTAACAATAGAGAATTGTATTTATCGTGCTCCTATTCGTTCAAAGCTTTACTGAAATTTAGAACCAAGCAAGGTCTTCTGCATCATGATTCTGGTCAGTTTATCGAATTGGAATCTTTGACCAAAATGGAAAAAATTAAGCTGAAACGTACTTTTAAAACCATTAAGGAACTTCAGGAACTTATTTCGGTGCGTTTTAATATCTCAAATCTGGTATAATAATGAGTTTATTTAATTTTTGGAAAAAAGAAGAGACTAATATATTCGATGAAAGCATTACGATTGAAGAAACTCGTTTTGTGGTTTTGGATACCGAAACAACTGGTTTTGATTATGAAAATGACCGTATTCTATGCATTGGCGCATTGGTTCTTCAAAACGGAATTATTAATGTTCAGGAAAGTTTCGAAGTGTATTTAGAACAAGATCATTACGATAAATCGACCGCTCAGATTCATGGTATTTTAAAAGATTTACTGATTAAACGCCCTACTGAATTGGAGGCATTACAGCAATTTTTAGATTTTCTAGGAGACTCCATTATCATTGCGCATCACACTATTTTTGATGTTACAATGATCAATAAAGCTTTAGAAAGAAACGGACTTCCTCATTTAACGAATAAAACCTTAGACACGGCATATTTGTATAAAAAGACTTTAATTCAATCTCATTTATTTGAACGAAAGGATCATTACACCTTAGATGATCTTGCAGACAAATTTGATATTTCTAAGAAAGATCGCCACACAGCACTGGGCGATGCCTACATCACTGCCATTGCTTTTCTGAAGATTGTAAAGAAATTGAGAGAGAAAAAAGCAATTAATTTAAATCAGCTTTTCAAACCTTAAGATTTTTTTATGAATCTTAACTTTACATTTAAGTACTATAATTTACCATTTAATAATACTAGACTTATAAAAATTAGCAAAAAAGAAAAATAGCCATAACCTGTATTTTGTTTTTGAAAGATAGCTTTGTCATAATCAAAAAAAACACAAAAACAATTATGAAAGCTAACTTTTTAAAATCAATTACCGTGCTTGGAATTGCAGGCCTTTCTGTAATAAGCTGCCAAAATGATGACAAAGATTCGAATAGTGTAAATGCTAGTATCGATTTTACTTCACATTCAAAAGTGCCACCTTTTGTTTATCCAATGACAGGTTTTGAAAATCTAAAAATCAGTACTTTAATTGCTAGTACAGATGTTCTTCCAGAATCTCCTTCTTTTGTGTATGGTGCACAGCCTGATGGAGCTGGATTAATGAAAGATCCAAATGGTGATGGATATATCATGATTACTAACCACGAAATTCTGCAATCTGTATCAAGAGTTTATTTAGACAAAACTTTCAAACCAGTAAAAGGTGACTATATTGTTGATGGCGTTGGTGGTTTAACTCGTTTGTGTTCTGCAACATTGGCAACTCCAGAAATTCACGGCTTTGGACCAATCTTCTTAACTGCTGGAGAAAGCGGACAAGAAAGTATGGTGCACGGAATCAATCCGTTGGGACAATCTTCAGATAAAGCAAGAAAAGACAGAGTTTTACCAGCTTTAGGAAAAGCGAGTATGGAAAACGCTGTTCCGCTTCCTAAAGAAGCTTATCCAGGAAAAACTGTAATTCTAATTGGTGAAGATCAGTCGTACGCAACTTCACACGTAAGTGCTGGACAATTAATTATGTATGTAAGTACTGTTGGTGATTTATCTAACGGAAAATTATATGCTTTAAAAAGAACTGATGGAAATCAAGTTGAAACGGATATCAAATTAAATAGCAGTTATCCCGTTGAATTTGTTGAAATTCCAAATGCAAAAAACCTTACTGGCGCTGTTATCAATACAACTGTTAACGACTTAAAAGCGATTCGTTTTTCTAGAGTTGAAGACGTAGATTACAGAAAAGGAAGCGCAAGCAACAATAGAGAAGTTTATTTTACTGCTACAGGTCAAGCAACTAACAATGCTCCTGTTGACGGTTACACAATGTGGGGAAGAGTTTACAAAGTGAAACTAGATGCTGCAAATCCGTTAAAAGGAACTTTAGAATTAGCCGTTGAAGGTGACAGTACTCCAGGAACTGGAATTATTAACCCAGATAACTTATGTGTAACAGAGAACTACGTTTACATTCAAGAAGATGGTGACAGCTACTATGCCGATGCTAAACACGATTCATATATCTGGCAATATAGCATTGCGACAAAGCAAAATAAACCTTGGTTAAATATGAACCACAAAAGAACCGATGCAGCCTGGAATGCTTTATACAACCAAACTGGCGAAATGAGATTAGGAAGCTGGGAGTTTGGTGCTATGGAAGATATTTCAGATATCATTGGTGTTCCAGATACTTTTACCGTAAACATTCACCCGCACACATGGCAAAGTGATGCATTTAAAAATGCAGACGGTTCAGGAACTCAAACCAACAAAGAGGGAGGACAAACTGTAATTATCAGAAACGTACAGAGATAATAATTTCAGTCAAAATCTATTAACAACCCTTATTTTTCGATAAGGGTTGTTGCTATTAAAACACTATTATGAAATTAAAATATTTTTCATTTCTATTTTTAGCACTTTGTTTGTTCTTTTCGTGTCAAAAAAATGAAACTTCTAAAACAACAATCAAACAGAATCTTCTTGTTGACTTAAACAAATTAAGCAATGAAATTACCCAATTTCAAAAGCTGATAGATAGCAATGCTTCTCCAAAAGAAATTGTAGAACAGTTTAAAAAATCACGCTTATTCTATAAAAAAGCGGAATGGGCAATTGAATATTTTATTCCCGAAACAGCTCGTTTTATGAATGGTCCAGCCTTGGATGAAATGGAATTGGAAGAAAACAGATCTTTTGAGCCACATGGTTTTCAAGTAATCGAAGAAATGATTTATCCTGAATATAAAATCGAGGATAAAGAAAATGTAATAAGAGAATTGAATATTTTTCAATCTAACATAAAGCAGTTGACAACTACATTTGAAGTAATCACTATTTCTGATGATTATGTTTTGGATGCACTTGAACAGAACATATTTCGTGTTATTGCTTTAGGAATTACAGGCTTTGATAGTCCAATTTTACAATCTTCAATTCCTGAAACAGGAGAAAGTTTATTATCAATTTCTAAACCTCTTGAAATCATTAATTCCGATAATAAAACATTAGTAGATTTAAAGAAATTGATCGTAAAGGCACAGCAATATTGTAACGAAAACAATAATTTCAATGCTTTTGACCGAGCCTTTTTTATTACAGAATATTTGAATCCGATTTCGAAAAAAATTAAAACTTTTCAGAAAGAAGAGAATATTAAAAACGTTAAGAAGACAAGTCCATTAAAACCAGAAATTGAAACTTTGTTTGACAAAGATGCTTTTGATGTAAATGCGTTTGTACTTTCTAAAGATTACAATTATAGCACAGATAAAGCAAAACTGGGAGAAAAATTGTTTTATGACACCAGCCTTTCTAAAAATAACGACAGAAGCTGCGCAAGTTGCCATCATCCAGAAAAAGCATTTACAGATGGTTTAAAAACAAACGTTTCCTTAACAGGATCTAATCTTGCACGAAACACACCTACTCTTACGTACGCTTCTTTACAAAATGCTCAATTTTGGGATATGCGTCAGTTAGACTTAGAGAAGCAGAGTGTAGATGTAATTCAGAATAAAGAGGAAATGCATGGTTCAATGGATGCCATTCATGCTAAAATTCTACTAAATAAAGAATACATCAGCCTTTTCAAGAAAGCATACCCAAAAACTTCAAAACCCGAAGCCTGGCAAATTCAAAATGCTATTGCGAGTTATGTGCGTTCTTTAAATGCTTTCGATTCAAGATTTGACGAATACATGAGAGGAAACAAAAATGCTCTGAACAATCAGGAAATAGAGGGAATGAATCTTTTCATGGGAAAAGCAAAATGTGCAACCTGTCACTTTACGCCTTTGTTTAACGGAACTGTTCCTCCGAGTTATTCTAAAAGCGAACATGAAGTTATCGGAACTCCTCAAGATGCTTCCGGTAAGAAATTGAGCGTAGATCAAGGGCGATATTTATACAATAAAATGACTCAATTGGTTGGCGCTTTCAAAACTCCAACAGTTCGAAATGTAATTGTAACAGCTCCTTACATGCACAATGGTGTTTTTAAAACTTTAGAAGAAGTCGTTGATTTTTACAACAAAGGAGGCGGTCAAGGTTTAGGCTATGAAGTCGAAAACCAAACTTTGCCATTCGATAAATTAAATTTAACTGTGAAAGAAGAACAATCGCTTGTTGCATTTATGAAAACGCTTACGGATAAAAAATACCAGTAAAAACCAAAATAGATTTCAGTAAATCAAAAACGCCAGAACTTTAAGTTTCTGGCGTTTTGTTTTATTCATTTTCTATAAAAAGGCGGTACGGAAATACATTTGATGATCTGTTTTTTAAGTTCTTCATAAAACTCTCACACAAATAATCCCATTCTGTTGCCGATAGATACTCTTTCTCAATCGGATTTACTTTTAAATGAATATCGACCGTTCGGCTAAAACCTGCTTTTACCGAAATCTCTTTTCGAGTTCCTTTCTCTATTTTAATATCTAAAATACAGCTTTTAAAATGATTAAATCCAAACGCCTTTATATCTGCAAACGTCACAATTCTACCGCGCGTTAGCAAAGCATTACGGTATGCTAATATTCTATCTTTATTGTTTTGTTTGTTCATTCCGCCAACCGTATTGGTAATCAGTACAGCTTCTTTACTTACAAACTGCATATCTTCTTTGGTTTCTAAAACCGTTCCTGCTTTTATATCATTCCCCTCTTCTGCACAAGTAGACCAATAATGTATTGAAAATGATTTTCCTAAAGATTCATCAAACTTAGGTTTAATCATTAAATAAGGATCATTATTTTTAGAAAAGCTACTTTCTTTAGCCTGCTGCTCTACAGAAGCCAAAAGCTGATTAATTTCGACCAAAGAACTGTTCATAAAGTCTTTTCCTAAACCTGCAAAAGAAGAACTTTCATCTTTTAAAAGATCTAATACATTTTGAAGCAGTTCTGATGCACTTCTAGAATCGAATCTTGAAACTCCACCCGTTCTTAATACTGCATTTCCTTCTTCAATAACACCATCTTTAAATTCTTTTATTTCGTAATGATTATTGAATCCATCGACAACAGTATCAACATCCAAATAGATATTATTGTCTGTTTCCAACGCAATGTACGACAAGAAATTACCTAGTGTTTTATTTATAATGTGCTTCTTTTTGTTAATTACCGGAAAGCAATTTGCGGTAAAAGAAACATTATCTAATATTTGAGGAATTAAAGATTCTGGAAAAACCATTTTCACCCAAATAATAGGATTATCATTTCTATTTGTTATCGCTTCAAAACATTTGTACTCTTCACCATATTCACTAATAGGCTTATGTTTTAACGCTCCTTTTAGTGTGTAAAAGTTATCAAAATAAAACTCATTTACCTCCTGCATTATCTCACTCAAATGCGTATAATTACGGTTTATAATGCTTTCTATATCAATGTTATTTATAGGAACATTATATCCCTCTTCTACCGTGATTTGTACCTCATCCTGAAAACACTTCATTTGCTTCAGGTAGTAATGAAACATCTCTTTCTGATGCGTGTTCTTAATATCGATGTACAGCATTAAATCTTCCAAATCCAATACTTTTGGATTTTTTAATTCAATTCCCATAAACACAATACCAGAAGGAAGAGAATGTTTATAATCACGAATTGCATCTTTATAAAAAAGATTCGAAATTTCGAATAAGTTTCTCTCGTAAGCAATATACTTTACCTCAGCAGACGCTAATTTTACTTCTAATGTCGGCGAAAGTGCAATTTCTTTGGTTATTGGAGCTAAAGGATTGTAAATATTATGAATTCTTCTACTTGCCGACATTTGATTCTGCAATGAAACTTTCATATTATTATCTATTGGCAAAGCATGCAAAATAGCTCTTGCCGGCTTTACTCCCGCCGTAACTTCTGGAAACATAATTTCTAAAACCCTTTCTACAACTCTTGTTTTAGAGTCTTCAAGTTCATGAGCTACTTTCTCCAGTTCGTAAGACAATGCATTAAGCATCATTGACACCACAGGGTCAAAAGATGTTTCCATCTCAACATCTGAAAAGCCCCATGACCTAGCTGCTCTTTTTAGCACTCTGTCTTTTATTCGATCTTGTCTCATGGTATTATTTTAATTCTATTTTTGTAATTGGCTTGTAATTTTTATAAGATACTTTTCTATATCCTAATACTAACAGCATTTAAGAATGTACTGCAAAAAATTATTCTAGAAAAACATCAATATTATCAACATTCTCAGAACTATTTTCAAAATCTTTGCTAAAAGGAATGCTCTTATAATAAAGATTACAATAATACTCACCTCTATTCTTTCCTGCATTGATCCTTGAAGCAGTATTTATAAAATCAAAGAATTTGTATTTTTTATTTTCTCCTACATCAATTATGAGAGTATCGGACTTTAAGATTTTAGAATCTATATAGTATTGACTATCTGAATCTTTAATTCTCTGATATTCAACTTTCTTAGTTTTCCCATCTCTTCCAATTAAGATTATTTGAAAATTTTTTATCATTTTCGTTTTACTTATATTTCTATAAAAAGAAATATAAATTCTTTCTCCATCTGCAATGAATTGAGATGAATTACAACGATTACTATTGGTATAATCTTGTATTTTAAAAAAACAGTAGCGGAAAACAAAAAAAGAAATGATACCTCCTAATAAGATTGATACTATTTTTTTCATTTATTTACATTTAATATACCCATTATAATTATTCGCTTTATCTTTTACAATCCACTACTTAATACATATGTAAAGCGTTATTTGTTTAATGCTTTTTTTATAATTCTTTTGATCCATAAAAATTAATACAGTTGCAAAAAACAATGTTTTTATCACCTGTTTCAAAGTGCAAATTATTCTTTTGAGAGTAATATTTCTCAGTTACAGAAATAGTATAATCTATTATTCTATTCTTTAATTCATCATCTTGTAAAAAATTGCCATCAATTGAGATCTGAACTGCTGAAGCATCTTTATAAATTTGATAAAAAGTTGAATCAATTTTCTGATAATTATAATCTAAGCATTTACTAAAGGCATATTTTTTTAATTCTATAACCTTATTCTGTCCTATACATTTTAGTGAAATTAACAATATTACTAAGATATATTTTGCCTTTTCTATTTGAGCTCCCATAATTTTATCCCTTTTGATAAATCATCAAAACTTATATCTCATCGAAATCAACTATAATAATATTATTACCTCGATCTTCTATTTTTTTGTTATTGATTGTCGATGTACAATATCGGCAAACTCTAATTTTTCTATGACTTTGATCAAATCCTTCCTCAATCAGATTAGAGAAATTATGTATTTTGATTATCTCATCTTTAATATTAATTATTAAGGTATCCTTCAATAATATTTTCTCTGATATACCGATATTATAATTATTTGCGTGCAAATAATCTTCTAAATCTTCTTTGATATATTTAACATTTCTATTTTTAACATAAATCTTAAGATGTTTTAAATCTTTCTCTGAATACTTCTTTGAAAAGTTTTTAAAAGATATCCAAAAGCCTTCTCCACCGGCCACGTAAGTATTGCAGTTATTAGCTTCTTGTGTGTTGCAACTAAACAAAACAAGAAAAAATATGCATAAAATTCTATTTAGCTTTAATGTATCCATTATAATTTTCCCGATAGTGCAGATTTGCAATCCTTGCCCGAAACAGTTTGACAGAATAAAGATCACTAAAACAAATTATAAACAATTCTTTGTGGGCACGGATTATAAATCTGCGCGATCGGGTTCATTGCGGAGACAAATCTGCGCAATCGGGTTGTAATTTTTATAGGATACTTTAGCTCACATAAATATTTATGGCCTAGTTTCTTCTGCATATGTTCTGCTGATTATTTTACCAGAGTTAGCATCTATATTTAATTCAATAAGACCAAAAGGATAAATATCTTTAATAACATTCCAACTTTTTTCATCCTCCGACAGTTTTAAAAAAACATTTTCAACATCAGGTCTGCTATCTGGATCAAGAATAAAATACTTTTTTAAAGCTTTATTGACAATATCTGGACTAACCTCATCCTCTTTTTTATTTAGTTGAAATATCTCTATAAAATGTTTACGTTCCTCTTTAGTAAAACTTACAAAAAGTGGCTCTCTTTTTAGTATTTCAAGTAAATTAGAAGGCTTGACTTTGATTTTATCATATTTTACCGATTCATCAACAGTTTTAATTAACTGACCTGTCTCATCATAATATTTTGATATTCCAAATTTTATCTGGTCACTATTTATTGACTGTCCTAAAAAAACTTCCTTTTCTCGTTTTAAAATACCGTTTTCGTAATATTCTTTCTCAATATAAGAAAGTGCAGGAACAGGAGGAATCGTTTTTTTTGCATAATACTTTTGCTTGTCTAATCCCTTTCCCCAAGAATAGTCTATAACTGTTCCGTCTGGCAAAGTATCTTTTGTTGAAGGCAATTTTTTTTCTTCCCCTAATTTCAAAACTTTTGGATAATTTTTAAACTTTTCAATATCAAATCTATCTATTGTCATAATCTTTTCTTTAGGGTATTGCACACCTTCTTCTGTTTGCCCTTTGCAATTAAACAGGCTAAATGCAATGAAAATAAAAATAATTTGTTTTTCTATTTTACCTCCCATACCAAATTTTAACACGTCTAGAATATTTAAAAACATAATTTTATTTTTGCGCACATTTTAATACACTTTGTCGAACACCAACTTCTCTAAAAATAGTTTAGATGGCTTATTCCTTTTGTGAGAACAAGTTATCCCCCGCTGGTGCAAGAGTCTCTCTTAAGTTCAATTAAGTTATTCTTTGCGTTCACAAGCGAGACGCTCACGCCAGAAAGAGGTTTAATAGAAAAATCAAGTCATTTAAAGTTCTTATTGTTTTTAATTTCTATAATTACAATTTTACTATTTCTTTATTACCAATCCTATGTTTGTTGGTATTTCAATACTTAATGGAGCATTTTTATTATCTAATTTATGACCATTTATGTCCAATGACTTTATATTATTCATTATGACAAATGCATGACCACGTGCATAAACTGTATCAATCTTACTTTCTATTTGAGTTATTTTATACTCAATACTATCATCAACAATTAATTTTATATCATAATTCATTTCTCCAATATATGCAACATTTGGAGTGAATATTCTTTGGTTAAACCTTGATTCTGAGCTATCGCAACCACTAATTTCAAAATCCGAATCTCTTTTAATTAATTTCTCAAATTTTGAGTTTTTTTTATATATTTCAAATATCATTTTTTTTGGACAAACTGACGAATTCCAATTTCTAAAATAAATTTGATAAAATGATTCATTGCTCTTTTTATAGGTTGTTTTATGACAGCTTATAAAAAAAAAGGTTAAGATTAACAATTTAGTATACTTCAATATATCCATAATAATTACTTTTGAACGATTCAACTGAAATCTTTTGTTTTCCATATATAAGAGGCCTCTTATATTTATCAGTATTCCCTAATTCATCTACTTGATTTACAGGATCAAACCCCCAGGTATAAATATTAAATCCTACAAATTTGCTCTCCCCAACATCAATAAAATTCAGTCCTCCCTCATAAACAACCCAATGCGAATCTGTCGTTAGATCTTTTACATTATACCCAGGCGAGTCTTCAATCATACTACTATCTATCATCATTAAAATTGTGTGGCCTTCTTTATATTTGCGATCAATTATTTTAAGATTTAAAATATCCATATCTCCTATTGCATCATTTAGTTTTCCAGAAACTCCTTTTTTATTAGCAATTTGAAGCAATCCTAAATCAAATGATTCTGCATTTTTAAAACCTGCAACTTCTTTACACATTCTAGTAAGCATATCTGGCCAATTGACCGCTTTTAGCATATCCATATCACCATTTTCAAAACCGGTATACACAAATTTGCTATTTAAACTCTCTTTACTACGAGTAGTGGCTAGTACAATCCAATCAATATAATGCATTTTCATCAAAACATAATTTCGATCTGTCGGTTTTGTCTCATACATACTCAACGCTTTATCATGTGGTTTCACTACATAACTCCCAACAGTGTACTCACCTGTTCTATAAAGTTCTTTTGCTAGTTTTTCGTATGCTTTAGAATCCTTTTTAGCCATTGCATAATATAATGAAGCCATTCCACAAAGAGAACTATTGCCCTGATCAATTTTCCAAGGGTCTTTAACACGATTTTCTATCTGCTCATATACTTTCATCCTGTTAAACCATCTAAAGCGATTATGCTTCCAAATTTTTAGCTCAGCTTCAGTTGCATGGTCTTTTATATAAGCTCGAACATAAACAAAACGTCCACACATATTTTTCTCATTCATAGTGATTTTGACACTATCGCCCTTTACCGATAGAGGAATTTCTTCCCATTTGTTTTCTGATAAGTTATGATATTTTAACAACCATTTTATCTCCAATTTATTTTTGGGAATATCCTTTAAATAACTTTTAACTCTAAAATGATAAGTTTTCCCAAAAATCATTCCTGGATTATTTACACCATCAGCTTTATCGTTTGTAGATCCGAAATCTAATGTTGTTAAGCACTCAATTTCTTTAACACCTTCTTTTTTTTCTTCTACCTTCTTTTCAGGAGCTTTATATTCATGATAAGTATTACCTTTTTCTTCTCCAACCCATCTATTTTCTTTAGCGGCATTAGATTTAAAATGTCCGTCAAGAACTTCTATGGTTGTAGCTCCTTTACTTGTTTTTGTTATCGTTCCTCCAACTATTCGTATCCTTGACATAATTACGCAGATTTAGTTTTTTCTCCACTATGTTGTTGTACCTCTTTAGATGATTTTACCGAAACATGCTCTTCCGAACTTTGCATAGTATATTCTTTACTTGCTACCTCCTGTCTCTCTTTTGCAGTATGTGACTCCAAATTACCTTCAATATTTTCCATGAAGTTTCCTGTAACTGATAACATATTGTCGCCACCAACTGTAGTATTAAGCATCATACCTACAACACTAGTTTTATCAGCTCCCGCACTTTCTGTAATATTCATTCCAGCGCTTACACTAATATTTTGAGAAGCATTAAAATTGATGTTTTGTGCATTAAGATCAATCGTATTATTTGCTGTAATACTAATATTACCTCCAACAGTATCCATTACTATCTCGTTACCATTTTTATCGGCAATTATGATACTTTCGTGTTCCGTAAATTTTATAACGTGTCCGCTTCTGGTATGAATTGCTTTTACATTATTCTGAGCATCAGCATAACCGCTTGAGTCTTGTCCGTTGTATTGCGCACCAATTACGTAAGGATTTTGGACATTATTGCCTTCAAAACCAATTAAAACTTCTTCTCCGATTTCGGGAACAAAATAAAATCCTTTTCCTGGTCCAGAATAAGGCTGTACCATTCTTATCCAATCTGTAACTGCTGTACCGCTCGCTCCATAAAATTCTACTTGTACGCGTCCTAATCCTTCAGGATCGTTATTATCTTTTACCTGTGCAGGCTGTGTTTCTGCTTTACCGTATACAAAAACATCTGTATAATGTGGAGCCGATACATCGGCAGGGATTGCTTTAAATTCGCAAGAATAATTTCCATGAACCTGAGAATGGTGTACAACTTCTATAGCAATTAGCTCATGTACTACAGTTTGGTTTACTATTGTAAAAACCTGTCCAAGACCAATTGGAAAATAAGAAATACCGCTGTAATATACACTGTTGGCATCACTACCCGCAGTTTGCAGTTTAATCATTTCCTCTAGTTCTTCTTTATTTGTAGCATTTGCAGTATACGCACCATTATTTAAATCAGAATTTGCAACCGTTCCCTGGTTATAACCTACAATAGCGGCAAAACTATCTTTACTTCCAGAGGAAGTCTTAGCGGCAGCATCACGAAAGGTTGCTACATTTTCATAATTATAACCATTCAGCGAAATTTTATGCGAGCTCATATTAGCTTGTATCTTAAAACTATGCAATGAAGCCCCGTTAATTAACTTGGTCTGACTACTTTTTGTTTGTCCGAACTGCATACGCATTCCGTCAAAATAAAACCATTGCCCGTAACGCTTAGCAATTCTCTTTAAGAACTCAAAGCTAGTCTCGTTATATTGCAAAAGGTTTCTAAATTCTTTAAGATAGGTTGATTTAATAGAATCTCTTTGATAAAATTCTCCAGGTCCTTCAGCAAAAATTCCCAGTACGATATCATCCATACTGCGATCTTTAAATGTTCTTGACTTTTTCATATCGTCAATTACAATACTGTGGCTTACGCCAGAAACGTGTAATCCAGCTGGGCTTCCATCAAGATCAATAGAAGAAAGTTCCGTAATGATTCCTTTACTCATTAATCTTATTCCAGTAAGACTTTTAAAGGTAAAAATCACCTCATCGCCAAGATAGGTTCTAAGTGCTTTTGCTTGATCTGCCGGATTAATTACTGCTTTACCCGTGTATTGCCAAACAAACGAAAAATGATGATGATCGGCCATTTTTTGAGATAGCTTTAAATCATAATAAACAACGTTTTGGGTAAAACCTCCTATAGTTATATGTACTTGTTCTGAAAAATGTGCCATAATAATGTGTCCTTGTTTTTTAATGAGCTTTTAAACAATTAATCTAACGCAATCCAATTATTTGAGAATTTAGCGTCTCCAAAAGTCAATTCTTTTGCCACTAATTCCATAGTAATTCTCATTGGGATTTCGGTAGTGCTTGTAAATTGCTCATCGTAACCAATACAAAATGCTTTAGTAAACGAAAGCTCTTTCATTTTACTTAATGCATCTCTTCTATAAAAAACAATTTTACCATCTTTGGTTAAATCTCCGTTTAACATCCAAGACAAAAAATGACTGTTCTGACTTGCTTCGATAATCATTTTTATTACTCCGCCTTTAGCGTTTCCTGTAGGTTTGCTTGTTGTGTCAATTTCTTGTTTGAAACCAATATTAAATTCAAGAACATTATATTCTTCGCCGTCTATATGTAATTTAGATAAAAAACTCATTTGTAGATTTGTTTAGATGATTAATTTAGGAAGTGCGAAAATCCAGGTAATCGGGAATTGAAAACCAGATATTCTAAAAAAGAAAACAAAAAAGGAAGTCCACTTATCGGACTTCCTTTTAGTTTAATTAAGATTGATAAAGTCCAAAGGATTATACCCAAGCATTATCAAATTCTCCTCCACCCATCGAAATTTTACGAGCAGAAATCATAAAAGTTTCAGTTAATGGATTTTCACTGTTATGATCAAAGTTTTCTTTGTACTTAACCATGTAAGCTTCTGTAAACTTTAGCTCTTTTAAAGTAGCATTTGAATCACGTTTGATGAATTTTACTGACCCGTCTTTTCTTTCGAAATTGTTAGTCATCCACTCAAACAATTCAGTACTTCCAGTTGATTCAACCTCAATCATGATTCTTCCTCCACGTGTTACTGTAGATGGACGCCCAGAAGCATCTGTTTCTTGAGCTAAATCATAACTAACGTTTAATACTTTGTAATCTTTTCCTGCTACTGTTAATGATGTTAAAAACGACATAATGAAAAATTTTTAATTATTAATTTATTTATTTATGCTGTAAATATATAAATAAAATCTTATTATAATAATTTATTTAATAAAACTTTCTTTACAATATATAATTATCAAATTATCAGATATTTAAAAACTAAAAAAACACACTTTTTTAGCTTATTGAAATAAAAATCGCACTAAAAAAAGCTATTTATAAGATAGCGGTCCAACAAAAAAGTACCCTCTAAAGTCAAAATCACGATTTGTACTTTTAATTGTTGCTTCAATTATTATATCGACTTTCTTTTTTGATCTGCTCACATCATCAACAAAATAGATCGTTTCAGATAATTCAACTTTAAGCTCGTTTACTTTTATTCTCTTTTCATGAAAAGCCAAAGACTGTTTCATTGTTTTTGAAATGATTTCTTTTAACGTATTTTCATTCATCAGCAAATCAAAGTCGATTTCCCAGATTTTTGAACCAAACGTTTCATCAAACTTGCACTCACCAAATGTGGTAGTAGCCAGTAAAATGATCTGTTGGGCGATAGAATGCTCAATCGAGGTTTTTTCTAACTCTTTTTTTTGCATTACGCTGTTAAAATCTATTGGAAGTTTGTAAAATGCTCCTTTCATAATTTTGCTTCTTAAATATAAATCAACTTATTAGCTTGGCCTTTTTTATCTGTTTCCATTTCTTTAGAAACTCGTCTGCGCTTAATGATATGCAGTTTAACCGATGGTGTTAGCTTTAGAAATTTTTCTCTATATAGTATATCGCCAATGAATCTTTGTCCTTTTTTCTCATCAACAACTACAAAATAGCTTATTCCCTTCTCTACTTTTAGCGTATTAATATCACCAGCAAAAAGCTGAATATTTTGTTCTCCTTTCTGAAAAGTATAAGTCAATTTATCTTGATCTAGCTTTCTGTATTTTGAAATTTCATAGGTTTCCATTTCTTCTTTTAAAGGTTCGAAAGGAATATTTTCAAAAAGAAAGTTATTTGGAGCTAAGAATTTTAAACCCAAAAAGCTCCATAATCCTTTTTTCTTTGTTTGCTGTTTATAGAAAAAAGTATCGCGAGTAACTTTGTAGATTTCTTTTTCGTTTGTTTTATCATCTGTAACAATCATTTGATAAACGGGAATTTCAATTTCAGCAGGAATTTCGACATCTTTTAAATGTGTATTCAAATAAACTGATCCAACCTCTTGTTCTGAAATTGTGATATTGATACTATGCTTTTTTAAAGCAGAATCTGTTTTTACAATCACTTTTCCTTCTCCGCTTCCTGCATAGAAAACAGAACCATCGTTATCTGTAAGTCCTAATGAAAGGTTCAATTCTGGAAATGGCATATCTTGATTTTTTATTAGAGATTATATTTAGGTTGCGTCAAATTATGTCAATCGAATTCTATTTTTTCTTTCTCACTTTATAGAGCTTTAAACAGTGTAGATAAAACCTTATATTTTGATTATCAGCTTCTGTGGGACTAAATTCATAGTCTTTTTTAAGTGTGAAAAATTTAATTGTATTGATACTATTTGACATTAATTTCTTGATGTCTCTTCGTGAAAGTTCAAGAGCTGCAGTTCCATCACAATTTACTTTGAAAGTGTTTTTGAGAATATACATTTCTCCATTTTTAAAATAGAGTTCCAGCGGCTGCTCTTGTTTTACACAGACATTATCTGTAAAAATTTTAAAGTATAAATAAATGCTGCCTCTTCTTTTTCCTAACTGAAAAACAGCATATTCATAATCTTCGTTGTAAACACGAAGTAAAATTGGGGTCGCACTTGCAAATAACTTTCCTGAAAGCAATAAATCGTTTTGCGTAATAGGGCAACTTAAAGTATCAATTTGTTTTACTTTTTGTGCTTTAATCGAACTTGATATGGAAAACAAACCGACTAAAAGTAAAATTTTAAGTACGTTCATGAATTTGAATTATTTGGTTTGATCATTCAAAAGATCAATGTTTTGTTGAAAAAGGAAGCACAATTTTATGTGCTTCCTTTTTTTATTTACTGTACAATTATTTTTGCTCGTAATCTGTATCCCATTCTGTTCCGTCATCTCCTTTGTGTCCATCCATTTTAATAAGGAAGTTTTTAGCAGGGAAATAAGGTTTCATGTGAATATCCATATAAATTCTGTCTTTTTGAATTGGATCTTGCTCGAATCTGCGGATTTCAAAATTCTCGATCAATTTATCTGGCCCTGTGATTCCGTCAAGGAAAGCCACAATCTGATTCATAATCTCTTTACGTGTTTTAGCAGTAAAGTTTTCGAATGCACGACGATTAAGGAAATCCATTAATACTTTAGTTACATAATCAAAAACACGAACTACAGAGTAAGTCTGTAAACCTAAGTTATCTCCGCTGAATAATGTTTTAGCAGAAAAAGCCATAACTTTTCCGTACTCGTTTACCATTGGAACCAAACCTAAGTTTTCAAGATTTGCGATTTCGCTTTTCTTAAGATCAAATTTTACTCCGTCTACTTCATTAATTCCTCCAAATTTCTTACCTGCAGTAACTTGAGACATTAATGTTTTGTAAATTTTTCCTGCTAATGCCGCAGAAGGCGCAACATGCAAATCTTCGCTTTCTCCAATTTGATCAAATCTGCCACGTCCAACAAGCCAGTTACATGTCATAATTACGTTAGAACGGTAAACATCTCCTCCTGTTAAAGAAGCGGCATCAAACATTTCCATTACATCATCCGGTTCATCTAAGTGTTCGAAATCTGTAACCAACATTACTTTATTTTCATGCGCAATTTTTGCCCATTTTTCAATCACTTTATTAGAACCTAAATATCCAGGAATTACCAAAATTCCGTAATTATTTTTAAGGTCTAAACGATCGTAATTATCCACTAATTCTGAGTGAATTGCATCGATAAAACGTGTGTTGTCAAGATCTTTTAACTGATCAAGTTCAGCATTTACAATCGTAACATTTTTTACTTTATCTGTTTCTGTATTTTTAAAGAATAAAGCTAAAGTTCTGTAAGCCGCTTCAATCTCTCTTGTATCTTCAACAGCTTTTGCAAGGTTTTTTTGTAGCAAAGCTTCAGATTCTTTGCATTTGTCTTCACTTTGTGCTACCATGTCAGTCAAAGCTTCATTATTACTTAAAACCGAAGTCCAAAGTTCTAATGTTTTCAAAAGCGTTTCTCTTTCTTTGGCTTTGTTTACTTCGCCTAAAAAGATTTTTCTTCTTGCTTTTCTCTCTGGATTAAGATTTTGAACTCCTTCAATCGACATTTCCAGTAAATCAAAACCGCCGTATTTAGCTAGTTTTTCAACATTTTTTTCAATCGAAATTCCTTTTACTGCTTTAGGTTCTAATACCGCTGTATCAAGATCTCCTTTATATGCTTCTTTATTTGACATATCTAAAATATTTTAAGATTCTTATTTGTTCTCTTTTAACTCATTGATCAATGCTCCAAGACTTTCTAATAAAGCTTGTTTTGCTTCTCCGTCTTCTAAAGCCGCTTTTAAAATCTTATTTGATTTTAACTGACGGATAATTTTTTGATATTGATCCTTTTCTGTCTCAAGATCAGATAAAAAACTACTCTGTGTAGTAATTCCTTTTATTCCAAAATCTCCTAAATTTTTAAAGTTTAAAGCTTCTACTTTAGTAGCTCCATCAACAGTTTCAAAATTTACTTTTACTTCTGGTTTAAAGTGTTCAAATGCTTTTTCGATACTAGTAATTCCTTCTACCAATTCAGGTTTTACTGGAGCATCAACTGTTAACTTCTGAGCAACAAGTGTTCTGTTTTGAGGGATTGCAGTGATTGCTTCATCTGCATCTATTTTTACTTCGTTACCTCCAATTCCATAATTTGACAACATAATTTGAATTTTTTAAATGATTGGTTTATTATTTTTTTACTCTTATTTCTGTTTATTGATTTTGATAAATCTGACGGCATACGTCTAAATCTCTGCTTACTTTTTCTAATTCTTCTTTGTATGTTTTGGCCGATTGGTTCAAACTGTCTATTAAGTGAGAATTGTGCGTAAGGCTTCTGATCTGCTTTTTGTAATCAATAATATTCTTGTAAGCGAGAATAACATTGTTGTATAATTTTTTATTCTCAGTCGTATCTTTTGGTACTTTCTGATAAATATTCGCAATCATAACATTTGCCAGACGCTGCTGAAAATCGTTATCTACTTTTGGCGAATTAATTGAATCGATTGTCATTCTAATACTGTCGATTTTAACCGAAAAGTTAGTTTGATAATCGTATTCTCTTTTCATCATTTCATTCTCTGCTTTCAGCATTTTATTTTCTGCTACTGGCATATAAAAGTTGAACGAAACGGCAAGCAGCATAACGCAAAAAGTGAGGATAAAGGCAATTAAAAAAGCGATAAAGGCTTTCTGGCGTTCTTGTTTATTTAATACTTCCATAATTTATATTACTATTTTACTTTTTAATCTTTGATAAAGAAACCGTGACGTTTTGGGTTATGAACGATATCTTTTTTATCTGTTTCAGCAACAAACAATTCGATGTTTTCTTTCTTCTTGCCTATGTAATCCAGTTTGTTTAATGTTTCAAACAACTTCTCTATTCTCGCCAAAGCGTTCATTACCAATGAAGCTGTTTTATCGATATGCACATGATCGTAACCTGCATTAATAAGAGTGGTAAACATGATCTCTAAATCTCCCTGTGAAATATCGCACCACTCAGCAAAATAATTTAGCAACTCTTCTTTTCCTGCTCCCGATTTCGAGTCGATAAAATTCTTCATCACTCTCGCAAACGATACTACCGAGCCTAGCATTGAAGCGGGATGCTGATGCAGTGAAAACCAACGAAATTGCGTTAGAGTACTTCCCAAATAATATCCGGTATTGTCTGCCAGCTGCATTACAGTCTGCGGTAAAACTCCTGCCTGTTGGCCTCTGTTTATTTTTTGAGAAATCTGAACAGCATAAATTTCAATCTGTCCAAACGAACGGGCGATCTGTGCTTGCATATCAACTAATTTTGGATGACAAGCCACTGTCACTGATGGCGGAATATAATCTTCATCTAAAACTGTAGTGTCTCCAATAAGCACTTTACCTATTGCTAAGTAAAAACCCCCATACCCAATTCCTGAACGGAATTCTTCGGCTTTAATTAAATGAAGTTTGTATTCTGGCTGTGTATACGGATATCTTGGCGGAACCTCATCTGGATCTGGCTCGCCAAAAGGAATTCTCTTTTTTGAATTAACCGATATACAGGCTAATAACACCAACTGTTCTCCGTCTTTTATTTCATAAGTATCTTCTGGATATGGAACCTGAAGATCTAATGTATCGGTATTGCTTTTACTGATTTCGATTCTTGATCCGTTTGGCGTTATAGCGTGGCACTCTTCTACTCGAACACGAAGCAGTTTGTGATTATCGATTCCTAAAGTAATTTTTGTGGCCTCCTTGTTTTGGTTTCCAGAATCCAGCAAGCCATAACTTATAGGTGTGGTATGAATACCAATCGCATCGTTTACCAACTCAGAAACATTGTCCTGAATAGATAAAAAATGACTCTTATTTATCTTCATCCCGTCAATCCAGTTTACGGGAAAATGACTTAATTTTTCTATCATAATTCTATTAGTTTTTATTTTGAAAATGAGAATCTTTCGTTCCTCTTTTGTTTGGTTAGATTTTGATTATTAGTGATGTTTTATATTATAACAAGATTTTACGGGTTAAATAGATACAATTGTGCGCACTCAACCTAATTTTCAACTTCCCTCTTGGATTTATATTTTAGTTTTAGAACTTTTTTTAAGTGTTGTAATGTTTTTATTCTAATTACAAAAATCAAATGCGATAAACTTATACGAGTTGTCTTTCCATTTTATCCATTTCGTAACATCTTTATATTCTTCCACATAATCACAGGACGTTTTAGAAACAGATTTAATCTTCATAGAATCTCCTTTTACTTGAAGTACTTCATAATAATATAGCTTCTCCTCTTTCGAACTATTTTTAACTTTTGGCGTCAGGTGAACAAAAGCTGTCTTTGCATATGCTTCCCATGAACTAAACTTATATTTACATCTCTGTTTACTAATTAATCTTTTCTCTTTATTTATATAAATAATTAAAAAATTATTATCGCTTTCAGGTTGTTCTGCATCGAAGCAGAATATTCTATATTCAATATTTGGAATTAATTCCCTTGCAATAACACTTTTTGGAAGTTTTATATCAAAAGGTTCTTCTACATTGCTATTTAATTTTATACTTCCAAATACAGTTTTATCAACATTTAAAATTTCGATATCCATATCGATTAATAATTGAACTACACCATCACCTCTTAATTTATCTTCAGTATAAAATTTAATTCCACCGTATTCTGCAATCATTGTAGTTAATGTATCTATTAAACCATTATCTGTAAATTTTTCCTTATCATTATTCGAGATTGATTTGTTCGAATAATTTATTTTTTCTACACTTTTATCATTACTTTTTATTGGTTTTCCAGTACAAGAAATTAACAGAGCTATTATTAAAAAATTAAACATTATTTTCATTACCATCTAAACTATAAGTATCATTAATTTTTCAAATTTTTATTAGTCGAGCCTTTTTTCAATATTTTAAAAAAGTTGTATAACAAATTTTAATTATTTAATAATTACAATTAAGCCATTTTCATCTATTTTAAATCGCTCTGTGTTTTTGATTTTTAAATCTTCACCGCTTTTTGATTTAGTATTTATCACAAAAACATAATCTCGATCTATTTCAAATTCTGTTATTTCAGATATTGTATTTGGTTCATCAATATCTTTAGCAAAACCAATATCTTGCTTTGTAATAATTTTATAATTTTTTATGGTTACTAACGTATAGGTAAAATCATCAAAATTGAAATTTGCTAAAATAAAAACCTTAACATCTTTTATGTCTGGTAATCTTAAATAATCTTTATTGTCTAAATTGGCTATATTACAATCTAGTTGATTCCATACATTATTACCATTAATAATTTTATTTGTTATAGGTAAATTTGTAATCTTAGTCTTTGAATAACAATCATCTTGATAATTGCCATTTTGCCTTTTAAAAAACACCAGATAATCATCAAATGTTATAATAATTGTATTATCAGCAATAATTAATTCGTCCCAAGGAATTTCACAAGCCTTTTCAGGATATAATGATTGATAAACCGTAATTTCATTGCCAAACTTTATTTTGTTTTTTACAAATATATCCTCATACAGTTTAGCCGTTTTAGTACTTTCATAATATTCTGTTAGGCTTTTATTACTTTTATAATAATCATAAATACATAATTCTCCTATTTTTACTTTCTTTTCATCAATTTCTATTTTAACATTTTTAAATTGACTTACAATTTCATCTTTCGTCATTTTAGATGTTCCTGAGATAGAATTTTCAGAAATTTTATAAAATGACCAATGATTCCCTGCTAAACTATTATCATTTAACTCTTTGTCTTGACTTGATTCTAATTTAGAAGCTATTTGTATTGAATCTTCTTTTAAGTCTTTTCCTAGACTGGTATTGATTTTTGAATCTCCTTTACAGTTTACAAACAATAAAGTCAAAATTGCAAAACTTAATATTTTTTTCATTTTATTTAATTTATAAATTCCCTCAGCTAACAAAAGCAAAAAACTCTTGCTAGCTAGGGCTTTTCTTTTCAATATGTCAAGGAACCTAATGTTCATTTTAAAAAACTCTCAACCTTTTATTGTATAATTATTTCTTATCGATTATTGAACCTTTATCGTCAATAGTATAAGACTTAAAAAACACTTTCTTTTCAGTTGTGTTTTTCCTTTTGTATAAACTGATTATATAATCTTTTGAAATATTAAACTCGGTAATAGATTCTCCATCCATTAATCCAATTTCTAAAGAAGAAATTACTTTATTGCCACTAAGAACTACTAAATCATACGATTCTATATCTGAATCAGTATTACATAAAATCATAGGTTGATAATCTTTAATTTTTGGGAGATACATATAATCACTTGGGTGAAAATTATTACCAAAGACCTTGGCTATTGCATTATCTTCTTTAAAATAGTATTTTGGATAATTATTATCACATTTAATGCTATCATATGGATTTACACACGCCTTATAATATTCATCAAATTCTATAGGCAAATTTGAATATTTAATTTTTTCATTAGAAAGATTTTTTTTTACTTCTTTTTTTTCTATTTGGCATAAACTGAAAATATCATTTTGTGATAAGATATTTTTATCGAACTCTACTTCAATTGGATTATCTGGGTCTGCACTTGTATTGTATAATTTACTATCATTAACATTTAATACCAACCAAGCAATTGTGCTTTCAACTATTTGCTTAACCTTTGGGTCTTCAGATACATTGTTTTCGATGTACACTTTAATAGTTATATTATCGCCTTCAATTCTATCTATTTTAGTTAAGAAGTCATTTTGTCCTCTTAAATCTAATTTACTTGATTTAACTATTTGGTAAATAATATCCTCACATGTGTTTTTCACATTCTCAGTTGATGTATTCCCGAACGATTTATTTGACTTTTCTAGTTTGGAATCTTTACAGCTTATTAAAATAAGCGATATTATTATAAATATTTTTTTCATTGTGTTTGTATATTATAGATACCCTCAGCTAACAAAAATCTACAACTTTTGCCAGCTGCGGCTTTTCTTTTCAATATGTCAAGGAGCTTAAATACTTATAATCAAATTTTTAATATTTTACCTGATTCATTAATTTTATAATTAATCACCGTCTCCGATTTAACTTTTCCTTTTACTTGCTCTATTGTTTTCACTTGTATGATATAATTTTTATCAATACTAAAGTTTGTCAATTCTACATTTTCAGGATTTTCAGGATCGTATAATTCACCTTCAACATATAAGTTTGAAACAACGCTATTATCTTTTATCGTCAATAAGAAAAATCTGTATGGATTATCTCCACAATCAAGAGGAACCATAATAAAATTAACGCCTTTAAATTCAGGTAAAACAATAAATCTCAACATTTTACTATCACAAGAAAAATCCTCAAGTCCTTTAACTTTACTTATTTCCATTTCCCTATATGATACGTTTTTAATGTCAATTTTCTCACTATAAGGCAATTGTATATTCGTTGTTTTTATATCATTATCAATTGTTTCAGATACATCTTCATTTGGAATGAAACAGTAATAGCCTTTATCATAAAAAAACAAATGATTATCCACAATAAACATGTTATTGAATGGAAATAGACATCCTTTTTCTGCTAGATCACCGTAAATATTAGATATTTCAATTATATCATTGCCGAAATTAAAATTATAATCTTTTACTAGTTGCTCTCTATTCAGATTTCCATTCTTTGCACTTTTAAAATATTCTGTAAATGTGCTTTTTTTTTGTAATATTTCTCCACTACAAATCAGCTTATTCCCATTTATAACTTTAATAGAATCAGCACTAATAGAAATTCGAATATCTTTATATGTACTATTATTATTTTGAGAAGAAAAAAAACAAGTTTTGTATTGTGAATTTTCTTTACTACCTACACTTTCTATTGTACTTTTTTTCTTTTCAGAAGTTTCTTTTAAGTCTTCGTTTTTTTTACAACTAATAAAAAAACTAACTAAAAATAAAAGCATAAAACCATTAATGTTTCGAATCATAATTTCCATTTTTTTTATCCCTCAGCTAACAAAAGGAAAAAACTCTTGCTAGCTGGGGCTTTTCTTTTCAATATGTCAAGGAACCTAAATATATTTAATAGTTTTATTCTAGTGGTTTCTTATTTCTAAGATCTATTAAAAAACCTTCATTTACGTTTTCAAATTTGACAATACCGAAATCTCTTATTGACCAAGTTTTTGATGGAATTTTCAACTCCGTATTACTTCGGTCAGTATATTTTTCCCCATATTTGTAAAGATCTATATTTCCTGTACTTTCATCTATTTTAAATGTTGTATATGAATTAATAAATAAAAAATCTACACAAAATATCTGTTGAATAGTAAAATAATTATTTTTACTTACAAAACCTCCATATCCATCTGCAGGACAATTATCATCATATTTAAAGATTATATCATAGTTATCATTTACTTTTTGATATTGATTACCTTTCTTTTGTAAAATAATTATAGGGTTAGAATTGTGTTGAGCATTGTCTTTACTTTTTATTTCATCCTTTTCTAAAGCTAATATCTTATACCCTATTTTCTTTAAATTAATAATGGTACTATCTAGAACATAAAATCCTTTAGGAAGTATTTCATTTATATTCGATTTTTTTTCTTTTTCTGAAAAAACATAATTTTGGAACATTCGATCAAAAATTACAGAAGAATGTGATTTCAAATTATCTTCAAACTCAATATTAAATTTTATGTAATCAATATTTATAAATAAATCTTCTAACTTTTTAAATTTCCTATTACTTTTCAAAAAAGCTACTGCTGATTTATAATCAGGAGAATCATTACCTCCATAAGCATCGTAGTTTTCAACTATTTTATTAAAATAATTTTGATTAACTAAATTTGCGGCATCATACACTTCTTTCTTTTCAAATTTCTTAAATACAGTTTTTTTTATGTCTTCAAAACTTGGAATTTGGACTTTTTTGTTTTCAATTTTCAACAATATTGTTGTATCTCTTTGAAATCCGAGTCCCTTTTTAATTTTTTCTTCACCGTAAAAAACGGCATCATAATAAAAAGTTATTTTGACATTTCTCACATTGCCATTTGAAAATTTTAATACTTTTCCATCCAATAAGTCACTTTCCAAAAATGCTGGTTCTATGAAAACTTTTGTTCCATCATTTTTAATGTTAAAATCTTCTTTAGCATTATCATTTACACTATTAACCCCTTCAAAAACTACAGATTCATTTTTAAATTTTAAATTAATACTATTTGTTCTATTCTCTAAATTCTCATTTTTTGTTTGAGAATTACAAGAACTAAAGTTTGCAATTGAAACTAATAACATTAGTATTTGGTGAATTTTCATACTTTTTTCATTTAATCCCTTAGCTAACAAAAGCCTAAAACTTTTGCTAGCTAGGGCTTTTCTTTTCAATATGTCAAGGAACAATTATTTCTCAATAATTGATTATTTTTAAACTCTATCATCTCAAAATACCCCATTCTCATTCTTCATATTATCAACAGCTTACAAAAAATAATACCAAGAGTTAATTACACTTACTTAAAATCACAGGATTTTCATTAGCTATTAATTGCTCTATATATTGCCTTTTCTTACTAATTTTATTATAAAATCCCAGCCATCTAAATTCAATTCTATTATCATCTAAAATTTGAATCTCAACTATTGCCTTATCATTCATATATACATCAGAAGAGACATCTTGTGAACCAATACCTTCAAATCTGTTCAGCTTATATTTAGTCCCTCCATCAATATTTGATAAATGTATATAGTATTGATTAGGGTCGACACAGATAACCATGTCACCCTTTTCATTTATTGTTATTCCAATAGGATTTTCACAATTATTTGCCACCCATTTACCGACAAGATTATTGTTGGATTTTAAATTTAATAAAACATGTTCTTTTGAAGGCAAGGAATAAGAATTTGAGATATTGGATAACTTTATATCATCATATCCTTTTCCTAATTTTATTGTTAATGAATTATCATTTTCTAAAATATTAAATCTATATTTTAACTCAATTTCATTATTATCAAATTTTGAATTAAAACTTGTATGAGAAATATATTTTATATTATCGTCAGTTATTTGATAAACATAAAATGAGTGCCCATTTTCTAAAAAAGAATCTATAATTAAAATCATTTTTGATTCATTTTCAAAGAGAAAACTACTAATACCTAACTCTGAAATAGATTCAGTAAGCGAATGATTAAAAGTTTTATTTTTATAATTAAATTCAATAATTGATTTGTTATTAACAACTGAAAATTTATAAAATAAACCCTTCTCATTATTCCCACAATTCGTGGGAGCAAATTGTTCTCCATCGCAATTTATTGGAACTTGAGAATAATTTGAATTAATTGTTGTGTTAATTGTTTTTTTACGATTAACTTGTGCTAAACTTGATACAGAATTTCCCTTATCCTCTTTACAAGAGGATAATAGAATTAGTAAAAAAATGTATTTAATATATTTCATAATTGTAAATTTTACTGACGCATAGCTTTATCTTGAATTTCTCTTTCAGCATCAGTTAACTGATCTTCATTTTTATAATCTACATAAAAAGCAGGATTATATCTTTCTGCATATCCGCTAGGATTTTGTTTACTCCTAATTTCAAAATGCAAATGAGGACCTTTTGTATTTGTTGCTCCACTAGTACCAGTTTTACCTAATACTTTATCCATATTAGATTCTGTAATTTTTTCATTTAGACTTACCGACACCTCACTTAGATGAGCATACATTAAATAAACATCTGTACTTTCACTAATTCCTTCATATTCCTCAAAATCACCATAACCTGTTATATCATATTTTTGTGAATCGTACGTTCTTTTTGATTTGACGTAATAAGGAGAATAGTCGCTTCTCCTTTGCTTTTTAAATTCGTCTAAATAACCTGCATCAATTTTAAGTACGAATCCATTTCCATAACCAGTACCTGGAGTTAATGACACTACCTCTCCTGGCAAACAAGCATAAACTTCCGTACCAATATTTGCAAATAAATCTAGCCCATGATGTGGTCGAGCTCCATTATCAGTTCCTGCCATATCAGTTCTAACTCTACCAAATGCAGAACGCCAAGGCCTTTTACTCCCTCCAAATGTATATATCGCTATTTGATTGTTTTTTAAAGGATTTTGCCATTTTACACTTCCACTATTATTATTACAACAATTATAACCAAACTCTTTTAAAAATCCTTTTTTGAGATATAAATCACTTTTCCCTGCTAATTCTTCATTAAGAAATTTCTCATAATTTTCTTTGCATTTTTCCTTTGTTTCAGTTGGTTGTCCATAGGGTGCATCTGGCAAACTGGCCCAACATAAAGCTGATAACAAAAGTGCATTGTCAAAATTATTGTCAATTAGCATTTTTACAATATCTCCATTCTTTCCTTTAAATCGTTTTCTTCTTTCTTTTACTATATTTTCTTTTTCTAAATCTCTAATTGTTTTTGCATTATCTTTCCAATAAGTAGGATTATAAAAACTATTTGGTCGATCTTCTTGATAATTATGTTTTAAAATCACCAAGCATAATTTATCTTGTGATTCTTTATCAAAATTTACAATATTATATTTAGTTCTATATGTTTTTAATCCATCATATGTATCTGCCATTATTTGATATGCTCCAGCTGCTGAAGAAGAATATCCACTAGCTGTTATCACTTCATGAGGATGATTACTCATGTCTGTAAATTGTTTTCCGCTAAATTGTTTTGTGTAGCCATCCTCTTTATCTGTTCCTTCTCCTACACGTAACATACGCATGAATGCTTTAATTCTTGCTTCGCATTCACATTTCTTACCAATCACAAAATACGCCCCATCTTTCTTCAAAAATTCCTTTTCATGTTTTACTGTCTCACCTTGGCACTCGGCTTTTAACCAAAGACTTTCGGCTTGTGTTTTGTAGGTATCAAAACTAATTGTGGCACCACTGCTGTAGGTTTGGCTTTGCAACGCTTTTTCTACATCGTCTGCAAAAGCTATTTTTCCGGTTGCTATCTTTGTATTGCCTTGTTTTCCTTCTTTTGCATTGTTTAGTATTATTGCTGCAAATTGTTTTTTATTGCTATCTGTAATTACAGTTTCGTTTTTAAATGTATAGCGGTAAGCTTCTTCCTTTTTCCCTTTAAGCAGTTTTTCTTTCCATTCTTTTAAATCTTCATCTGCTTTCGGGCGAAGCTTTATTTTTACTTTTGCCAAGCCTTTTTCAACCGTTGCTTTTAGTGTCGTAAGTTCCGCTCCATCTTCTTTGGCTTCCAAAACAGGTAGGTTTGCATCTGCATCTATCAGAATGATCTCTTTTTCTTTTATTGTAATAGATACTTCTTTGCCGTCCAATAAAAATGTTTTTGCAACGACATATACTTCCTCTTCTAAAGGAGCACTGTTTATTTTTATATAGTTTGCTCCTAACTTATACAAATTAAAAGTTACAGGATCTCCTATTCCATATGTGTTTTCCGTAAGCGCATTTTTAATTTCATCAAGTTTGGCATATTTCTTATCTGCTTTTACTTGTGCGTCTACATTTTTCTTAATTATGGCAGCAATTTTGTCTTTGTCAATATTTGCGTTTCTAGTTTTAAATTTATATTCGAATTGGTCAGCAACCTCTGCTGTTTCCATCGTAAATTCTTCCTTAGCAAAATATGCCGTAATAATACCTTCTGTTTTTATTTCTTCCTCTTTAGGAGTGTTATCAATAGTAAAAGGAGTTGTATTTGTTGGTGGCTCAAAGACAGGCATTACTCTCTTATTTTTTATAGTAAAAGAAACTATTTTATCATTGCCGCTTTCAGTTTTAAGATATTCTCCTGTAATGTCAAGTACTTTTATATAAAAATTTTCTAAATCGCTAGGCAAACCTGGAACTGCCATAAAACAAGACATTGTTGTAAACTTAGCCTTAAGTGCTCCATTTATGCATTTTACATTTACAGTTTGTATAGGTGTTTCTGTTTTTTTTGCACTATATGATTCCAATGTTAATGTATCACCATTTACACCTTCCGTTTCTAATGAAATAAATAAATCATGTCCATAATTTATCTCGCTATTATCTGCTGTATTTTCTTTTTTACTCCAAGAAGAAGAAGTTATTTTTTTTTCACATTTTCCATATACATGTAATCCAGTATTTGCATTGCGGTCATGGTTTCCATATAAACTGGCCTCCAGATAAAAAGCATACGACCCACATAGCTTTTTAGGCAAGTTGACACCGAAAGGAGTACCAGCAGATCTTATTTCTTTCTTGAAAATCTTTTTCTTTTTCTGATCCATCCATAACCATGTGATGTTTCTTCTTTTTTCTTCCTCTGTGGTTTCACTATACCATTCGTCAACCATAAATGGAGCTGTTTGGTTTGGTTTTATGCAAAGTATTTTATTCTGCAAACTAAAATCTCTTAGCGCACCACTTTGACCAACCCATTTTATTTTTTTTACTCCCTTTGCCATTTTTATACTTTTAGAAAATAATGAAACTATTTCTTAACTATATATTATTCCTTCGTCTGTATGTTCAATTGCGAATAGCTCTTTTACATCTACCATTGGGTTTATTTGCTTTAGAACTTCAGATTTAGCATTCTTCAAATTCTGTCTGTTCAATTCTGCTTTTTGCCCGTGTTTATCCACTTCTATACAGTCAGCTCCCCCAATAGGACAAGTTCCTTTACTGTCTTCCAATAAAATTTTTCCTTTGTTAGATAATGTAACTTTTTCGTAAAAACCACTCCATTTAGTAATTACTGCTTGACATGGCAAGTAATCTCCACTTCCGTTAGGTTGCATTTTACATTTTCCAAAAGTATTTTTCTCTAGTGTCTGACCAATTTCTTTATCGGTTGCTATGAGTTTGCTTTCAGCACCTTTATCATTAGCATAATGTTTACTGTGCGTTTTAACCTTAAGCGTATCTAACTTAGGCTCTACGCTAAACTTGCATTTTAAAGTTGCTCCTTGTACTACTACATGTTTTTCACTCATAACTTTACTTCATTTAATGTCAAAACAATCCTTGATATTCCTTGAATTTTAAACTATTATCTTCCTTATTATTCTAAAAGCTTAATCTCAATAGTATTTTTTATATGCTCATTTGATAAAATATTGCATTCTACATTCATTTTCTCAATTGTATACGTTTCCGAATTCAAGAAGTAAATAGCGCTATAATTCACTTTTGAAGGACTATACCCATATAAAATCCCTAAGCCTGAATCCATATAAGCGCCTTTTTGATCTACTTTAATAAAACCATCATCATCTAAAAGAGGAGTGATTTTTTGCATAACTTCAAAAATAGCTTCTACTTCTTCCTCTAAAGGGAAAGAAACTTCATCTTTAAATGAATAATCAGCTGTATAACAAACATAAATTCCATTAAAAAATGTCCTGAAAAAATAATCTGAACGAAGCGATCTTAATAAAGTATCTGAATTTGTTAAGGTTTTTTCCGTATGATCAATATAAGCTTCCGTTAATTCGCCTTCGTAATAATTCAGAATTTCATTTTTTAAATTTTCCCACCGACTTTCAATTTCATCATAATTATAAATATCAACCCATTTACCAAATTTGTCTACCACAATTTTTAGAGGATAAAGCATTTCTGCTGTTTTTCCACCAAGTTTCTCAATTAAAGAACTAGGAGGCAAACCATTGATATGAACAGTTTTACTTCGTCCAATTTCAAAAAGATGGTATCTATTTTTATCTGTAGCAAGCCATTTTACATTTATTGCCATTTCTGTGACATCAACCTGGTCTCCAACCTCAAATGTATATTTTACCTTATATCTTCCATTTAATCTTTCTGCTAAAAAGGGTAGCCCATAATCACTTCCCAAACTTATTTTTTGTCCCTTTTTCTCTTCTTTTTCTTTTCTTTCTTCAATATATTTTTCCGGCGCCAGAATCAAAAACTCAGAATAGCTTTTAAAATCAGCTTCTATTAAATCTGGAATCTCACAATACATATTATGATACCACCTAAGCTCATCGGCCTCAACGCCAAGATCTCTAGCTACGCTTGCAAGTGTATCTCCTTTTTTGATCTTATAAGTACGGAACTTACCGTATGGGGATTCTTCAGGTTTGTCTTCGTAATACATATTTTCTCAGCAACATTAAACTTCAACCTCTTTTTCTTTATTTTCCATCTTAGGTTCAAACATAAAGTCTTTACCTTTTCCTTCTTTTTTTGTTTGAGTAATTTCTTTCACTCTTTGTCTTTTACAAATAATGACTGAATTTTCAGTGATGCCGTTCATCCCTAAAGTATATTTTGCATCTACATATTTCGCTGTCTGATACCATTTAGGCTGTAAAAAGAAAACCCAATTGTAATTTTCTCCATTATGCTTTAAATCAATTTTACTTTCTGCATTATGCTCATTATATCCTGAAACGGTATGATAAAATAGAGCACCAAAATCAATTCTAACCGGACCTTTTGATCTAATTGAGGTATATTTTGTATCGCTTTCTTTTTTCTGAATCAATAATGTTATCAGTAATAAATCTTTCATTTGAACGTTTTCTATCTCAGGAAAAGGATTTTTTCTTTCGGGTATTCTCCAAGTAACATACTCTTTAGGAGGTATCTGCATCATATAATTAAATACCGCATAAACTCCTGTTGGAACGATAAATACCAAGAAGTGAGAACACATTAAAAAAGTCAAGGCAATGCCGTTTAATGCCGTGTAGATAATGACAAATAATACGCTTGAGTAAAGTGTTATTAGTAAAGAAAACAACAATTCTATACCAACAGATCCTTTTTTATTGAATTCATCAAAGTACCATCTGTACAGGTAAACATTAAGGATTCCGAACAAAAGTGATGCTATTTGATAAAATCGAAATTCGTCTGATAACTCTGTGAATAATTTGTTATACCCCAAAAAACCAACAAGGGCATATATCAATACAAATGAGAAAACATAGATGTAAAATTTTCTTTTATACTGTACTGCAAATTCTTTTATTTTATCGCTGAATACCATTGTAAGTATAAAACTCACTGCTATAATCGCTACTAAAAATACAATAAGCCTAATATCAATAAGGGCTAATAAATGCTTTTTTACCATTACTAAATTCGTGTTGTGTACCCTAACACAGGTTCTTTACTAAAATTAAACTCTTCGGTTTCTTCATTAATTAATAAAACTGTTTTTACTTCTACTTCCATCGGAAAGAAATGTTCGCAAAAACAATCTATAAATATTTTTATCTCGCCGTTTTTAAGATAATGCTGATACGGTTTATTCGCTATCGGACCTATTTTTATGGTTAAATTCATCGAATAATCCATGTAATTTTTCCCAGTAATAAAATCAACTCCTAATCTATTTTCGCCTAACTTAATCTGCTCTCCTTCTTCACTATATTCTTTTGAAGTAGTTGTTGTATAAGTTACTTTTTCTTCAATAATACTAGACAAACAATGACAAGCCAAGTCTATATCTCCCACTATTTTATAGGCGTATGGTAAAAGCTGGATAAACTTTGAAACTAAAATTTCTGGATAAATGTGCGACAATCCCCAAAAATCATAGAAAAACTCCAATGGTTTAGTTCCGTTGAGCTGATACAGAAAATTTCTTTCAACACTTTCAATTTTAGTTCGATAATGAAAAATCTCATTTTCAAAAGGAGTAAAAAAAACACGAGCTTCTGCTTCTTGCTTTTTCTGGTGTTTATGCTCCTTAATCATCTGTTTTACAGATTTATCCGCATTATTTTCAGTCAAACTATGAACAAAACCCTCAGGTAATGCATCATACATACTATCTCGCGACAGCCTAATATTAAGATACTCCTGTTTGTCGTAATTATCGTCCTGAATTCCTGCTCCTAGAATATCACTTCTGTATGCTCGTGAAAACTGTCCATGGTTCGAAATCGTGATTTCGTCTTGTGCCACGGCTTTATTCTCAAGAAGTTCATTAGCAACAACTTCTGCCCTTATATCATAGGAAATACTTTCTATTTCGTATGCAAGCTCTTCAAGACTTTTTTTACTTTTTCTTTCCATCTTCGTTGATTCGTCCTGCGCCTATATATCGTAACTGAAAGTATTCATCATTGAAATTATATATTGCCAAACCTTTGTCTGTACAAGCCAGAATTCGGTCATTATGCAGATACAAGCCAACATCAGATATTGGATGATCTTTATCGTATCTAAAGAAAACTAGATCGCCTTCGGCAAGAAAACTCCTCCCTGTAAAAATCTGGATCGATTTAGATTTCCACATTCCAGCAGGATCTTTAGGAAGAGTAACCTTGTAAACATCACTGTATAGAGACTGTAGAAAATAAGAGCAATCGATTCCTTTTTTAGAAAAGCTCTTTTCTTTATAAGGCGTGTTCAACCAAGGATCTACGTACGAGTATAATTTGTAATTGGTGATTTTATTTGGCATTACAGCCAGAATAATAGAATATTTCTCTTTGAGAGCCAATACTTCATCGCTTAAATTCTCGGAGTTATCATTTACAACTGTTTTATTCTTTAAACCTGTTTCGGTCATTTGAGACTGTTTTTTTAATAGTTCCAAAGAATAATCATATTTGAATGGAATTTGGGAAATATATTTTTGAGCATGGCATTCTGTAAATAAATGCATCATAAGAATCATTATAACAATCTGCCTCATAAAAAATAATATTAATACGCTCTTTTTAGATAATTAAAAATTAATTGACTTCCCAAAATGGGTCTTTTTTAAAATTTTAGCAACATTAAAAAATAATTTTCTCGCTCATTTTTCCTTTTTCAACCTTGAGAAAATTCTCATTTTTGGACGTAACTCGTTTATTATGAATTTATTTACATTTTGCAACGAGGTGGTTACAAACCTAACAAAATATTTTGTAAGAATACAAATCTTTTTTGTAAAATTTATAGTATAAAATATAAGTTTTTTAAAATAATAAAAACTACATTTGCTTCCGTTTTTTGTTAAAATTATCTTACATAGTAAAATATTCCAAAATTTAAAAATGAATCAAAAAAATATCGATATTAGGATTGTATTTTTTTTCACCATCCTGTTATTAGCTGGAATCATTGCCTTTATAGTTCAATTTTTTAATCATGTCGATTGTGAAGACGCCAAATTTTATATCTTTTCAGACCAATCGCAATCAGAAGAATCTATAGAATTTTATGATAAAACTCCTAATGCAAAATCATGGGTTTGGGACTTTGGAGACGGATCAGAAAAAGATGTCAGAAAGCATACTTTTCACATTTACAAAAACCCAGGAAAATACTATGTAACACTAACCATAAACGGTGGTTGCACACATACAAAAGAGCTGGTTATAAAAGACAAATTTGCTGCCGATAAAATAGGCACGCCAAAGATTATTGCACCTAGAACTATCACCGTTGGACAGCCTGCTTATTTTAAGTCAATTTCTGAAGATGCCAAGACTTGGGAGTGGGCATTTGGTGAAAATAAAGGCATCGATGAGACTTCTTCAAACCCAGTCTACAACTTCATCACTCCTGGCGAAAAAACAATTACGCTGGTCATAAATGGCGATTTTAGCCGTGTCGCAAAAAAGATAATTTATGTGCATCCAAGAGTTATAAAAAAGACCAATCCGTTGGATGTTAGTTCGTATGAATTTGAGAAAAAAGCAGAAGCTTTTGCGCTTCCTCGCGGTTCTGTAAAAAAAGATCCTCTGGAAGAAATGTTGCAATACGTACCTGTTGCTCCTAAAGCAAAAACAATAAAAGACAGTACTGCCACAGTCAAAAAAGCACCTAAAATGTCTGAAGATCAGTTTGAAATTTTATTTAAAAAAGTGGCAGAAGGCAGTAAAGTAAAAGATGATTTTGCCGAATTTTTATGTGACGATCTTGATATTCCAGTTGTAAAAAACGACGCAGATTTATTGACTTTTGCGCAATTATGCGCCTCAGTTAAAGGGAAGAAGATTAAAATCGAATCAATACGCTTAAACAAAGACAAACAAACTAACTGCATTAAAGGATTAAATATCAGCTACAAAGTAAAAAAGTATTTGATATGGTCTAAAGATTAAATTGGGTATGGAAGAAGAAAAAAACATTTTCAGTACAGAGCTGTTAAGCGCATTAGAAATTGCTAAAAAGATTGCTAAAGCCAATTCAAACAAATATTACTCGGCTCCACATTTGCTAAAAGCCATTTTAAATAGAGATTTATCACTTTTAAAACGACTAGAAGCTATGGGCAAAGATGTCTATTATCTTGATGAATGGGCAGAAGTTCGAATTGAAGAAGAGCCTAAAACCACTAATGTTTTTGATGCTGAACCACACGATCTCATTGACGAAATTATAAAGGAAGCTGAATCTGTTCGAATAGCATTAAATGAAGACGAAATTAGCCTTTATGCTGTCGTAATTGCCATCAGTTCGCCTGGTGTAGCTTTCAATTTTGACCAGATGAAATCTTATCCTATTTCTAGAAATGAATTATTGGAGGATCAGATCGTTATCCCACAAAATAATAACGCGGTCAAACAAGAAGTTAAAAAAGGCTTTTTAGGTAAATACTGCATTCATAAAAATCTTGAAAAGAACAAGAAAAGAATACCTGCAATAGGCCGTGAAGCCGAATTAAATACTATTAAAGAAATTTTATGCCGTTTCTCTAAACCCAATGTATTGCTAATTGGTGATCGTGGCATTGGAAAAACCATTTTAATTGATGCTCTGGTCGAAAATGTCATTAATAATAAAATTCCAGATGTATTAGACAAAGTGCAGTTATTCGAACTGGATTTATCTTCTTTAATTGCCGGCGCTTCGTACAAAGGAGAAATTGAAGACCGTTTAAAAAACTGCATTCAGGAGTTAAAACAGTATCCAAAAGCAATTTTAATTATAGAAGAAATACATACTCTTTTAGATAAAAATGGTGGAGATTCTGGAGTTTCTAATGTCTTAAAAGGTGAATTGGCAAAAGGTTTAAACATTATTGCAACCTCGACAATTGATGAATTTACAAAAAGGATCGAAAAAGAGCAAGGACTTTCGGGAATGTTTGAAATTGTAAAACTGGAAGAATCGGATGATGAAACCTTGTTTCGAATGATCCGCGAATCAATAAAAACATATCAGGAACATCATAAAATACAAATTGATGACGAAACGATTTCTGAATCTATTCGATTATCTAAAAGGTATTTAAAAGAAAAAAGTTTGCCAGAATCAGCCATAAATCTGATTGACCATACAATGTCTGTTCTAAAAACTTCTGGTGAAACTTTTTTAAAAGAAAAAGCTGCGCTTATTAGCAAACTCGAAGCTCTTAAACAAAATGAAAAGGGCTTATCTGAAGAACAATTAATTAAAGAATGTAATTGGTTTTTAACCGATTTAGCTAACAAAACTGCTTTTTTAATGATTGCTGATGAGGAGAATAATTCAAAAACATTTGAATCTTCTGATGTTATCATCGCCCATATTGAAAACCTCTTGCAAGTAATTGAAAAGAGAGCTTTAGACAAACGTGTTCATATTGAGGCTTTTGATTTGTCTCTTATAATTGCACAAAAAACAGGAATTCCAGCAGGCAAGTTAAACGAAGAAGAAAAAAATAAACTTAACACAATTGAAGAGGTTTTAAGCAAAAGAGTGATTGGGCAAGATCATTGTATTGCCACCGTTGCAGGTTCTATCTTAGAATCAAGATCAGGCTTAAGCAAAGCAGGTCAGCCCATTGCATCTTTTTTCTTCTTAGGTCCAACAGGAACTGGAAAAACGGAATTAGCCAAAAGTTTAGCTGAATTTCTTTTTCAAGATGAAAATGCAATTATCAGATTTGACATGTCTGAATTTAAAGAGGAACATTCTGCAGCTCTTCTATATGGTGCGCCTCCAGGATATGTGGGTTATGAAGAAGGCGGTTTGCTAGTCAACAAAATTAGACAGAAGCCCTACTCTATTGTTTTATTTGATGAAATTGAAAAAGCGCATCCATCAGTTTTTGATGTCTTCCTGCAAGTTATGGACGAAGGTAAACTTCACGATCGTTTAGGAAAAGAAGGTGATTTTTCGAATGCTATTATACTTTTTACATCGAATATCGGAGCAGATCATATTGTAGAAACCTTTAACAGCGGCGAAATTCCGAGTTCGACTTCTTTAATGGAAATTATGGCAAATTATTTCAGACCTGAGTTTTTAGGAAGATTAACTGAAATTATTCCTTTTGCCCCACTTAGTAAAGAAAATGCTCTTAAAATATTTGAAATACATCTTAAAAAAGAATTTACTGACTTATTGAAAAACATCAATGTCGAAGTCGAAATTCCGATTGAGACTAAAACTTATCTCGCCGAAAACGGATTTAATGCTAAATATGGAGCAAGACCAATTAAAAGCATTATTAGAAGCCACTTGAGAAGACCTTTGGCAAAGAAGCTAATTTCTGGAGAAGTCAAAGATGGCGATATCGTTACGGTAATTATTGAGAATAACGAAGTGAAATGGATTAAGGAAGAAATTGTTCCCGTTGAAAATTAATCGAAGAATCCATCTATAAAAAAACGCTAAGAAATTAATCTTAGCGTTTTTATTTTTTTATTCTAAAACCAAGCCTATCTGGCCATCGTCATCTAATTCTGTTTCGACTGGATCGTCTTCTGAAATTTCTGGTCTTTCAGGAACTTCTTCAACGGGTTCTTCATAAGGAAGCGGGTCTAATAAGTTTACCTGCTTTAGTTTATCTGTTGTCAACTGATTTCCTAATGCTTTAAAACCTTTTACGGCTATAAAGTCTTCCACATCAATATGTAAATCATCTTTTTGAACCCCTTTTACTTTTGCAAAAACCAATTGTGCAACCGGACGATAATCTGTTGAAACAATCTCTAACTGCGAATTCGGGTGATCGGTAATAAAGCTTTCTTCCTTACCTTCATTTTCTACAAGGAAACGTTTTAAGAAATAGCGCTCTTTTTCTCCATCATAATAAATTGCAGAAATTGGTTTTTTAGGTTTCCATTTTTCCAAAACAATCATATCTTCATCAAAATGAGTCGATAATTCAGGAATAATAACCTTCAATTTACCCGATTGACTAATTACCAATATTTTGTCACTTGGTTTAAATTCGCCTAATAATTCTCCTCTTGCATCAACATTTAAACGTTTTACTGTATCATCAAACCAAACTTTTCTTGGCAGTAAAGTCGAAATTCCTTTTTCTTTTAATTCAATTTTCTTAATTGGATATTTGGTAACCAAGTTTCCTTTAGAACCACGTCCTTTAATCGCTAAATTAGCAAAATCTATATCGAATTTCAATTTCTTAATCGTTCCAACCTGACGAAGCAAAATAGTCACAACCTCAGCTTCTCCATTTGGATTATGCGAAAAATAAACGACCTGAGAACCATTTGTTCCATTAGTTAAATCGTAAGCTTTATCACGTGTTACACCTGTAACATTAAAACGTTTTATATAAGAAGGCCCTGATTTACCATCGCGGTACATCATATTATAAATGGTGCGTTTATCGTTTTTATCAAAAACTGCGGCATGTATAATGTCTTTTCCTATAAATGTTTTGGCATCTACTTTTGTGATCATCAATGTTCCGTCTCTTAAAAACACGATAACATCATCAATATCAGAACAATCGCCCACATATTCGTCTTTCTTTAAACTTGTTCCAACAAATCCCTCTTCGCGATTTACGTAAAGTTTTGTGTTTCTTAAAACAACTTTTGTAGCTTCAACGTTATCAAAAACACGAAGTTCTGTTTGGCGCTCACGGCCTTTTCCGTATTTCTCTTTTAATTTCGTAAAATAAGCAATGGCAAAATCTGTTAAATGTTCCAGATTATGCTCTACTTCTTTCATCTCATCTTCTAACTTAGCGATTAAATCATCCGCTTTATCAGAGTCGAAACGCGTAATACGAATCATCGGGATTTGAGTCAAACGCTGTAAATCGTCGTCATTGATTTCTCTAACGAATGATTTTTTGAAAGGCTCAAAACGATCGTATAGATATTTATAAAGTGATTCTCTGTCTCCATATAATTTGAAGTCAATATACATTTCTTCACGAATGAAGATTTTCTCCAAAGTAGAAAAGTGCCACTTATTTTTTAATTCTTCTAACTGAATTTCTAATTCCTGACGAAGTAAATCGACTGTTCTTTCTGTTGAAATTTTCAACATTTGAGAAACACCAATAAACAACGGTTTATTATCTTCAATAACACACCCTAAAGGCGCTACAGAAGTTTCACAAGCGGTAAAGGCAAATAAAGCGTCAATAGTTTTATCTGGCGAAACGCCTGGGAAAAGGTGAATTAAAATCTCAACATCGGCAGCCGTATTGTCTTCGATTTTCTTGATTTTGATTTTACCTTTTTCATTGGCTTTCAAAATACTATCAATTAAACTCGATGTATTGGTTGAAAACGGAATCTGTGTAATCACCAATGTATTTTTGTCTAATTGCGAAATTTTAGCACGCACACGCACACGTCCACCACGCATTCCGTCGTTGTAATTAGAAACGTCGGCAATACCCTGCGTCATAAAATCAGGATAAAGCGTAAATGGTTTTCCTTTTAAAATCTTGATCGAAGCGTCGATTAACTCATTGAAGTTATGAGGTAAAACCTTAGTCGAAAGTCCAACCGCAATACCTTCTGCTCCCTGCGCTAAAAGCAATGGGAATTTTACTGGAAGATTGTTTGGTTCTGCACGACGACCGTCATACGAAACTCCCCAATCTGTAATTTTAGGAGAATATAAAACCTCTAAAGCAAATTTAGATAAACGTGCCTCAATATAACGCGAAGCTGCTGCTCCATCGCCCGTTAAAATATTTCCCCAGTTTCCTTGACAGTCAATTAATAAATCTTTCTGACCAATTTGCACCATTGCATCACCAATACTTGCATCTCCGTGTGGGTGATACTGCATGGTGTGACCAACAACATTGGCAACTTTATTATAACGACCATCATCTAACTCTTTCAAAGAGTGCATAATACGACGCTGAACAGGTTTGAATCCGTCCTCGATAGCAGGAACTGCACGTTCCAAAATTACATACGAAGCGTAATCCAAGAACCAGTCTTTGTACATTCCGGTTACTTTGGTAATAACGTCTTCGCCTTCTTCTTCCTGATTTTCGTAAAAATGCTGTCCTTCAAAATGCTTAGCATCTACGTCAATAATATCATCGTCATCTCCATCCTGATTGTCATCCATCAGGTTCTCATCTTGATTATTCTCGTCGTCGTTTGGAATTATGTTATCGTCTTCTTCGTCTTTCATTTAATTATATTCTAATTATAATTCTATTTGTTTTCGAGTAGTTCTTTTAAAGCTTCAACACTTGGTAAAACGGTCTTATATTTACTGGCAAATATTTGCTCATTGTTTTCTGGCAATGTATATTTTACTACAGCTTCACTTTTGGTCTGACAAAGTACAATTCCGATAGTTTTATTTTCATCTTCCAATCGCATTTCTCTATCGTAATAATTGACATACATTTGCATCTGACCTAAATCCTGATGTTTTAGTTCGCCTATTTTTAAATCTATAAGAACAAAACATCGCAGTATTCTATTGTAAAAAACTAAATCAATTCTAAAATGTTTATCATCAAAAGTAATTCTTTCCTGTCTTGCAACAAAAGTAAAACCATGACCTAACTCTAATAAGAAATGTTCCAGTTTACTAATGATTTCTTCTTCTAACTGCGATTCTGAATATTGATGTAATTCTGGTAATCCTAAAAATTCAAGAATATAAGGGTCTTTAATAATATCTTTCGGTTTCTCGATAATCTGTCCTTGCTCTGAAAGCTTTAAAATTCCTTCTTTATCTCTGCTTAAAGCCAATCGTGTATAAAGTGCCGTGTCATATTGACGTTTTAACTCCCGAACACTCCAATTATGTTTTTCAGATTCTATTTTATAAAAGCGTCTTTCTTTTTCATCTTCAATTCGCATTAAAAAGACATAATGGGTAAATGTCAATTTAAAAAATGAAGCCAAAGTTTGATAATCTACTTTATTAAATTCCGCAGACACTGACTGCGTTTTTTCAGATTTGAATTCCGCAGTCAGTGACTGCGTTTTTTGAATTTTCAAAATCCTAGTCAGTGACTCGGATTTTGAAAAAATAATATAGAATTGTCTAATTTGCTCTAAATTCCTAATAGAAAAGCCTTTACCAAACTCTTTTGTTAGCTGTTCGGATAAACCTTTTAGAAGCTGCTTTCCATATTCAGCCCTATCTTTTCCATTTTGTTCTTCTTCAACAATTATTCTTCCTATTTCAAAATAGGTAATTGTCATTGTTGAATTTACAGTACGCAAAACCTGTTGTCGGGCATTTTGCAATAACTCGGCAACTTGCTGATAAATAACTTTGTTTTGAAGACCGTCTGACACTATTTATTATTCTAAAAATTCTTAAACCTCCTCCAATTCATCAATCTCAACCTTCAGATTTTTGATAATAAACTCTTGTCTGTCTGGTGTGTTTTTCCCCATGTAGAAAGACAATAACTGCTCAATAGAAGTGTGTTTATCCATCATAACCGGATCAAGGCGAATGGTGTCTCCAATAAAGTTTTTGAACTCATCTGGCGAAATCTCTCCCAAACCTTTAAATCGGGTGATTTCTGGTTTTGGTTTCAGTTTTTCGATAGCGTCTTTTCTTTCTTCCTCAGAATAACAATAAATTGTTTCTTTTTTATTACGAACCCTAAAAAGCGGTGTTTGCAAAATATACAAATGCCCTTCTTTGATTAATTCTGGAAAAAATTGTAAAAAGAACGTAATTAAAAGCAAACGAATGTGCATTCCGTCGACATCGGCATCGGTAGCGATTACGATATTGTTGTAACGTAATTTTTCTAGTCCGTCTTCGATATCAAGCGCCGCTTGCAATAAATTGAATTCTTCGTTTTCATACACAATCTTTTTCGTCATTCCGTATGAATTCAAAGGCTTACCACGCAAACTGAAAACCGCTTGTGTATTCACGTCACGCGACTTTGTAATCGATCCAGAAGCCGAATCTCCCTCGGTAATGAAAAGTGTACTTTCTAAGTTTCTTGGGTTTTTGGTATCTGGAAGATGCGCACGACAATCTCTTAATTTTTTATTGTGAAGATTGGCTTTTTTAGCACGATCTGTCGCCAGTTTTCTAATTCCAGATAATTCTTTACGCTCACGTTCTGCCTGCAGAATTTTACGCAATAAAGCTTCGGCAGTTGTTGGATTTTTATGAAGGTAATTATCCAATTTCGTTTTGATGAAATCGTTAACGAAAGTACGAACAGAAACTGCTGGAGTTCCGTCATCAGAACCCATATCGGTAGAACCTAATTTTGTTTTGGTCTGAGACTCAAAAACTGGTTCCATTACTTTAATACTAATCGCACTTACAATAGATTTACGAACATCTGATGCTTCGAAATTCTTATTGTAAAACTCACGAATTGTTTTTACAACAGCTTCACGGTAAGCCGCTAAGTGCGTCCCTCCTTGTGTTGTGTTCTGACCGTTTACAAAAGAGTGATATTCTTCGCTGTATTGCGTTTTACTGTGTGTAAGCGCAACCTCGATATCATGCTCTTTTAAATGGATAATTGGGTATTCTAAATCGTCTTCATTGATCGTTTCTTCTAATAAATCACGAAGTCCGTTCTCTGAATAGTATTTTTCTCCGTTGAAAATAATAGTCAAACCATTGTTCAAATAACAATAGTTTTTGACCATTTTGATTACATATTCTAAACGGAATTTATAGTTTTTGAAAATCGTTTCGTCTGGCGTAAAAATTACTTTTGTTCCTTTACGTTTTGTTGTATCGATAACGTCTTCTTCTAGAACCAAATTTCCAGCAGAGAATTCAGCAGCTTTTTGTTTGTCATCACGAACCGATTCTACACGGAAATAATTAGACAAAGCATTTACTGCCTTTGTTCCGACACCATTCAAACCAACCGATTTCTGGAAAGCTTTAGAATCGTACTTTCCACCAGTATTCATTTTCGAAACTACATCGACTACTTTACCCAATGGAATTCCACGTCCGTAATCACGAACAGAAACTGTTTTGTCTTTAATACTTACCTCGATAGTTTTTCCGGCACCCATAACGAACTCATCGATACAGTTGTCTAAAACCTCTTTTAAAAGAATATAAATACCATCATCTGGTGATGATCCGTCCCCTAATTTCCCGATGTACATACCCGGACGCATACGAATATGTTCCTTCCAATCGAGTGAACGAATATTATCTTCGTTGTATTGATTTTGCTCTAGCATAAATGAATTTAGGATTTTTGGCTAATGTACCATTTATCGGTAAAAAATAAAAGCGTATTTCTTTTTTGTTATGAATAATAACAGTTTAAATTCTATTTAAATTGATTTTAAAATAAAACAAACGCTAAAATTATAAAAAACTGCTTTTTCAGCAAAAAAATACTATTTGATTCCCAACACTTGTTTTGCCAATGCAATCATTTCGGGCGTTCCCGTGTTTTTATTTTTTTCGTCAGAAAGTTTAACAACTCCCTGCCAATGTATATTGTCAGGTTTTGTATCTGTCAATTTTATAACCATATTCATTGCTGGAAGACCAACATCGTTGGTAAAATTTGTCCCGATTCCAAATGACATTTTTATTTTGTCCTGACAGAAATCGACAATCTTTTTTACTTTATCGTAATTTAAAGAATCTGAAAAAACAATAACTTTTGATTTTGGATCAATTCCCATTTTGGTATAATGAGCAATTACTTTTTGGGCAAACTCAATTGGGTCGCCGCTGTCATGTCGAACACCATCAAAAAGCTTAGAATATTTTTTATCGAATTGGTTGAAAAATATTTCTGTAGTATAAGTATCCGTTAAAGCGATTCCGAGATCACCGCCATAAACTTTGGTCCAGTTTTCGAGACTTATAAAATTCGCGACCTGAAAACCATATTGCGCGGCATGAAACATAAACCATTCGTGTGCATGTGTTCCTAAAGGACGCTTATTATTGACCATTGCAAAATGCACATTACTTGTTCCAATAAAACTTTGTCCACCATAAGTGCTCAACGTTTTATTTACTAAGTCGTGAACTTCATAAGAATGGCGACGTCTGGTTCCAAATTCTAAAACTGAAACTCCTAGTTTATTATAGTTTTCAATTTTTTCTTTCGTAAGATTCTTTATGGCTTCATCATTTAAGCGAATCAGATGGCTCGCTTTATAAAACAATTCTGAAATCAATGCCATTAGCGGCACTTCCCACAAGATTGTTCTATACCAGAATCCTTCTACAGTAACACTGATTTCTGACCCTTCTTGACTGATTTGCACCTCAGAAGGATCAAAACTATATCCCTGGAGAAAATCTAAATAAGTGGGATCCAAATAAGGGCAATAATGGGCCAGATAATTTTTTTCTTCTTTTGTTAAACGAAGATCCGACATTGCATCTACAGAAACGCGAAGTAAATCTGCAAAACCTTCTGGAAAAATATGTTTACCCCGATTTATGAATCCGTAACGGACTTTTGCCTTTGGAAAAAGCTTTATTACAGCATGCTGCATTGTAAATTTGTAGAAATCATTATCTAAAATTGATTTCAAAAAAGTTGTTTCCATAGCATCAAATTCTTTTCATTTCCTGCTAAGATACGGCAATTTCAGAAAAGATAAAATATTGAAGAACTCTTATTTTCTAGACAATTTTAAAAGACACAATACTATCGGTGTCCACAAAAATCGTGATAAAATTACCAACATTGCTGTCAATAAGAATTTGAAACTCTAAGCCTCCTCTTTTTTCCTTTGGATTTTGAACTTTAACTGGTTGATTCTTTTTATTTAAATAAAAAACCTGATTGGTTTTGGAAACATTTTTAATTTCGACAGTTATTTTATCTCCATTTTTTACTTCCATTATTCCGGAACTTGGCGTTTTGATTTTATAATCGTTTTCGATCGTTTTATTATAAATCAATGGACCGTTTAAGAAATCATCTTTGTTTAATCGATCTCCTAAAAACGATCCAGAATCTGGAAAATGTTTGGCAAAAAAGTAGTCAGGATCGGTATCAAAATAAATCGGATTAAAATCATTAACCATTCTTCCTTTATTACTATCATAATAACCTTGACCCCAAGTTACATCGATCAAGCGCCATTTTTTGTTAATCAAAACCATATTCCAAGCATGGTTTGACGAAGTGTTTTTTCTTCCAATATCAGCCAGTCTCGTTTTAGAATCTCCTTTAACAATTTCGCATTTCAAACCAACTTGTTCAGCCAAATTCTGATACAAAGCAGTAAAACCTTCACAAACCGCTTTTTTAGAGTTAAAAGTCTTTTGAATGAGGTTATCATTCAACTGTTTTATTTTTTGCTGTTTTTCGGCTTCGGTAGAATAACTGAAACCCTGCACTCTTGGCGGATTTAAATAGGCGTTGTAATCATATCTTATATTAAAAGCAATCCAAGTGTAAATAGCTCGTGCACGCTCGGCATCCGAATCAAAATCTTTCTCGATTCTGTCGGCTAGTTTTTCGGTGCTGTCAAAATTTTTTGGATATTTTGCGACTATTTTATCGACTTCGCTAATCTTTTGAGCGAAAGTAAAATTGATAGAAAAAACATTTAATAAAAGGAAAATAAGGGCAATCTTTTTTTGTGGCATTTAAAAATTTGATTTAATAATATTTTTCAGTTCATTATCTAACTCAACGTTAGAAATTTTATTTTCCTGTAAATCAAAATTCGAGCCAAATGCTGGTAATGAGAAACTTCCTTTAATTTCTGCACCATAACGCGGGAAAAGATTCTGGGCAATTCCTAAAACAGATGCGCCTCCTCTTCCGCCCGGAGAAGTTGCTAATAGCAACATTGGTTTATGCTGAAAAACATCTTTTTCAATTCTGGAACTCCAATCGAAAACATTTTTGAAAGCAACAGAATAGTTCCCGTTATTTTCTGCCATTGAAACAACCAGAAGATCAGCTTCTTTAAGCTTGTTCAAAAATGCTTGCGCCACTTCATGCTGACCAATTTCTTTTTCAAGATCTACACTAAATACAGGCATTGCAAAATCGTTAAGATCTAAAACTTCAACTTCTGCATTTTCAAACAAACTAGACGCATAAGTAGCCAAACGTTTATTGATTGATTGTGAACTGTTACTTCCTCCAAAGGCTATAATTTTCATGGTTTCTTGTTTAGTTATTTTTCTTCAATTAGTTCTTTTTTTGGTTCGTCGATTTCATAAATCTCCTTTGCAATTTCTACAGAATATTCGTTAGGATAGATTTTTCCTCCGTAAGACTTTGCATAGACCTTAGTAAATTCTGCTCCAAAATACAGAATTATTGCTGAATAATAAACCCAAACCAGAATAATAATCACAGAACCCGCTGCACCATATACAGAAGCTACTGTCGAACTACCTAAATAAAATCCAATGGCAAATTTACCAATCATAAAAAGTATTGCTGTAACTCCTGATCCTATAAAAGCATCTTTCCATTTTATTTTTCCATCTGGTAACGTTCTAAAAATTATAGCAAAGAGAAGTGTAATACTGGCTAAAACAATGACCACGTTTACAATGTAAAATAGGTAGACGGTACTTTCTGGAAAATAGACTTTTAAACGTGCACTAAGTAAATCTAAGGTTGTACTTATAAAAAGACTGACTAGCATTAAAAACCCAACTGAAGCAATCATAGAGAATGACATTAATCGATTTTGAATAAATTTCTTAATTCCTTTATCTGGTTTTGCACGAAGTCCCCAAATAAAATTAATAGAACTTTGTATTTCTGCAAAAACTCCCGAGGCTCCAATTAATAGCATTACGATTCCAAAAACGGTTGCAAAAACATTATCGCCAGATAATTGCACATTTTTAATAGCTTCCTGAATTTGAGTTGCAGCGCCATTACCTACCAAACCATTAATTTGTCCGTATAATTCTCCAGTCACTGCTTCTTCTCCAAAAAAGAAACCGCAAATTGTGATAATAATAATCAACAAAGGTGGTAAGGCAAATATGGTATAGTACGCCAATGCAGCGCTTAACTTAATGGCATTATCATCATTAAATTCTAAAAAGGTATTCTTTAAGAGAAACCAAGTTTTGGAGAATATATTTTTGATTTTCATTTGCTACTTATTTGATATTCTCTCAAATTTACGCAATAATGAAAACTCTTAAATTCTTGGATTTTAGGCAGATTTTACATTTTTACCATGTTTATTTAGAAACTTTTTTATATTCCTGATCATATCCTAGATTTCTAATTTTTAAAATATTTTTAAATTCTTTCTTTGTTGGTTTGATCAAATAAGAAAGCGAATCTAGCATTTTTGATTTTATAGCGGTAACGGAGTCGAATTTCCTCAGGTCCTCTAGTAAATAAATATTTTTAATTTTAAGAATATTCTTTTCTAATGTAATCGTTTTTATCTTCCAAAAAACCGAATCTCTTACACTTAAAACCAATTGTCCGTTTATACGCTTTAATTTCTGATTATATGACAATCTGAATAATGTATCCGTATCTCTTTGAGACAATTCAATAGAATCTCCTTTTTTAAGCACATGAAATTTATCCTTTCTATCCTTAGTAATTAATTTCCCACTAATGAGGTTGTATTCAGATTTTAAAGAATCTAATTTTTGTCTGTGAACCTTGAATTTAAAATAATATTCTATAAAGATTCCATTATCGTCAATTCTTAAAAAAGTAGAATCTGAATTCATATATAGTCCTTTAAATTTAGAAGGAAAGCTATTTAGTTCAGAATCATCAATCGGTTGAGGATTCTCAAAATAAAATGTCAAACCACCAGACTCTGCAGCTGCATCAGCCTTTTTACAGGAAAGAATCAATACAATTATTACGATAATCGAAACTGCTTTCTTCATCGTAGGATCATTTATAATGACAAAAAATCCCCTTATCATAAACCGTCCACAAACTTGCTTTTTGATTGGCTGCTTTTAAAGCATTATTTGCCCAAGTGTTACAAGTATAGAAAAGGCTATAACTTCCTTTAGCTTCATAAAAAGCATCTTTTTTACCATAACTGTGGCCTTCAATCCATTGTGGACGAACTGGATCGCTGAAACTACCTGAAATATAAGTGACTAACTTTTGATAATCTTCTTTTGAAACCAAAATACGCTTGCAGTCGTCTCCTTCTCTTAATTGTTTAAAAAATGTAGCATGCACCGCAGATGAACTGATTCCGAAAGCAGCTTTGAAGGCTGTACTTGCTTTTAAATCTGACCATTCTGGTGTTTCGAGATAAAATCCTTTATCGCCCCAGCCAAAAGCAATATAATTCATTAACGAATCTTTTGATTGAGTTTGACTGAATTGAATTTCGTTTCGCCAATCTTTAACTTCGTTTTTAATCGGAACTACAATATCGGTATGGACTCCGTTTGAAAGAATGTAAATCGGAATAGCATTTTGTTCTTCGACTTTTGCTATATCTGAGTTGACTGTAATTTTAGAAATAATTAAAACAGAAGTAATGTAAAGAGCAAGAAAACTGAAAATTCCGAAAAGCGTCCAGCCTAGAATTTTAAAAGATTTTTTTAGCATTTTGATTGGTTGATTTTAGATTAGTAATTGGTTAATTATTCTCTAACCAATTTTTGAGCCAAAAATTTTGTTTCCTGAAAATGGTACGCAGATTTTTCGGATTCGCTTTCTCGAAAGCGCGGATTTAAACGGATTTTTTATTCTTATTTTTGTCATCCTGAGCGAAGTCGAAGGACATACAAGAAGCTCCGAAAAGTATCAGACAATCTTCGCGTGGGCTTCGACTTCGCTCAGCCTGACAAAACAGAACTTTGATTTTTAGGTAAAAAAAACTGCTGAATCTCTCCAGCAGTTTTATCTATTCTCTTTATTCTTTACTCTATTTTCTAAAGAAAAAAATTAAACGTTAAAACGGAAATGCATTACATCACCATCTTTTACAATATATTCTTTTCCTTCAACTCTGAATTTTCCAGCTTCTTTTGCTTTTGCTTCAGAACCGTATTGAACGTAATCATCATATGAAATTACCTCTGCACGAATGAAACCTTTTTCGAAGTCAGTATGAATAACTCCCGCTGCTTGTGGTGCAGTTGCTCCAATATTGATTGTCCAAGCACGAACTTCTTTTACACCAGCTGTGAAATAAGTTTGCTGTTTTAACAATTTATAAGCCGCACGAATTAAAACTGATGCTCCTGGCTCTTCCAATCCCATATCTTCAAGGAAAACCTGACGCTCTTCGTAGCTTTCTAATTCTGTGATATCTGCCTCCGCTCCTACTGAAAGAACAATAACTTCAGCTTCTTCGTCTTTTACTAATTCGCGAACTTGATCTACATATTTGTTTCCGTTTACTGCAGAACTTTCGTCTACATTACAAACATATAAAACTGGCTTAGCTGTAATTAACTGGAAAGCTTCCATTAAAACTTCTTCATCATTATTTTGAGGTACAATTGTTCTAGCAGATTTTGCTTGTAACAAAGCCTCTCTAATTCTATTTAGTAAAGCCTCTTCAGCTTGAGCTTCTTTATTTCCTGTTTTTGCAGCACGTTTTACTTTTTCTAAACGTTTTTCAACAGTTTCTAAATCTTTTAGCTGCAATTCAATATCGATAGTTTCTTTATCACGAATTGGATTTACATTTCCATCAACGTGTACAATATTATCATTATCAAAACAACGTAAAACGTGAATAATAGCATTACACTCTCTAATGTTTCCTAAAAACTGGTTTCCAAGACCTTCACCTTTACTTGCTCCTTTTACCAAACCTGCAATATCTACGATATCTACAGTTGCCATTTGAACGCGCTCTGGTTTAACCAATTCTTCCAATTTGTTAATTCTTGGATCTGGAACGTTTACAACACCAATATTTGGCTCGATTGTACAAAACGGAAAGTTAGCACTCTGCGCTTTTGCATTAGATAAACAATTAAATAATGTTGATTTTCCAACATTTGGCAATCCTACAATTCCTGCTTTCATCTGTTTGTTTCTATTTATTTATTCGACCTCTTAAAAAGGTCTTCAACATTAAACCCTGTTATTTAATGTATTATGATTTACGTGTTTTTCTTTATTTCTGCCAAAATGATATTTTTTGGCTTTAAAATTTTGCAAATATAAGATTTAATAGCTCTTGCACGAAGTAAAAATGTTCAATAATATAATTTTAGACCTAATCTTAAAAATTTTTAAACACTTTACTAATTTTTTGTTAAAAAAAAGTACTTTTATAAAACTAATCAACAAAAAACAAACCAAAAAAACCAAATGCCATGAAAAAGATTGCATTATTACTATTTCTGCTGAATTCAGCGTTTCTTTTTGCACAAAAAGAAGTCTCGGGTATTGTAAAAGACAAATCCGGTGCACCGCTTCCTGGTGTAAATATTGTCGAAAAAGGAACTTCAAATGGTGTTTCTACCGATTTTGAAGGTAGCTATAAAATAAAAGTAAAAGAAGGCGCTACTTTAATTTTCAGTTATGTAGGATTCGCAACAGTCGAAAAAGTAGCTTCTGCCGACAAGATCAATGTAGTTTTAGGCGAAAGTGAAGGTCAAGTTTTAAGTGACGTTGTTGTTACAGGGTCCAGAAGCACGAAGAGAACTGTTGTAAATTCTGCTGTTCCCATTGACGTTATTAGTGTAAAAGATGTTACAACACAAAGTGGTAAAATTGAAATTAATCAATTACTCCAATATGTTGCTCCTTCTTTTAATGCCAACAAACAATCGGGTTCTGATGGCGCCGATCACGTAGATCCCGCTTCATTAAGAGGTATGGGACCTGACCAGACTTTGGTTTTAATAAACGGAAAAAGAAGGCATCAATCGTCTTTAATTAACTTATTTGGAACAAGAGGTCGTGGAAACACAGGAACAGATTTGAACGCAATTCCAGCCGCTTCTATTAAAAGGATCGAGATTTTGCGCGACGGCGCTTCGGCACAATACGGTTCTGATGCCATTGCGGGAGTAATCAATATCATTACAAACGATAATGTAAACGAATTAACTGGATCTGTAACCTACGGAGCTTTCAACACAAAGGCAAAAGGCGATTTTCTCCCTGGAACACCAAATACAAAAGGCTTTAGATTAGATCAAGATGGAAATGGAAATTCATACGGAAAAGATCAGGATTTTGATGGTGGTTCTGTGAGAGTTGCTGCCAATTACGGAGTTGGCTTAGGAACCAAAGGGGGTTATATAAACTTTACAGGGGAGTTTTTGAACAAAAACAAAACCTTAAGACCTGCTTATGATTTTAGAAAAGGTTTTGGCGATGCAAGTATGCACGGAGTAAATTTATTTGCCAATCTTTCTATTCCGATTGCAGACAAAACAGAGTTCTACGCTTTTGGAGGAAGTAATTTCAGAGATACAGATGCTTACGCGTTTACCAGAAATGATGGAGAAAGAGTTGTAGAATCAGTTTATCCTGGAGGTTACACACCAAGAATTACATCAAAAATCAATGACAATTCAGTTGCTGCCGGAATCAAAACAGAATCTACTGGAGGATGGAAATTTGATTTGAGTAATACTTTCGGAAAAAATAAATTTCAATATGATATTAAAGGAACAATAAATGCTTCCCTAGAAGAAAAATCTCCTCATGAGTTTGATGCTGGAGGACATAGTTTGCTTCAAAACACTACTAATTTTGATATTTCTAAAAGTTATGACAGTGTTCTTGAAGGCTTTAATATTGCTTTTGGAACCGAATTTAGAGTAGAAAAATTTGAAATCTTTGCTGGCGAAGAAGGATCATATACCACTTACGACACCAATGGACAACCTATTACTGATCCTACCACCCAAAGCGCGCCAATTGATCCTATTTCGGGAAATCCTAGACCTGGAAGCTCGCAAGGTTTTCCTGGCTACAGTCCTGCGAATGAAGTAAATGAAAGCCGTACCAACTTCTCTTTATATGCTGATGGCGAATTGGATATCACTAAAGATTTAATGGTAAATGCAGCCGTTCGTTTTGAGAATTACAGTGATTTTGGAAGTACTGTAAACGGAAAATTGGCCTCTAGATTAAAACTCGGCGAACACTTTAATTTAAGAGGTTCTGCAAGTACCGGTTTCCGTGCACCATCATTAGCACAGATTTATTATAATTTACGTTTCACCAACTTTAATGCAAGCGGTGCAACCGAAGTTTTATTAGCGCCAAATGACAGCGAAATTACAAGAGCTTTTGGAATTGGTAAATTAAATGAAGAAAAAGCAGTAAATGCATCTTTAGGTTTTACAGCATCTTTTGGCGATTTCACTGCAACAATTGACGGTTACTATATTCAGGTAAAAGATCGTATTGTACTTACTGGATATTTTGATGCAAGCGCTTTAAACCTTGGTGTTTCTGAAGCACAGTTTTTTGCCAATGGTGTAGACACGAGCACACATGGTCTTGATGTAGTTTTCTCTTGGAAAAAAGGATACGATTTTGGTCAGCTTAGCGCCACTTTGGTTGGAAACATCAACGATATGAAAATTGACAAAGTCAAAAACGGCACTCTTGATGAAGCAACTTTCTTCGGAAAACGCGAAAAAGCCTTTTTATTAGCTTCTGCTCCTGACAACAAATTCAGTTTAAACCTAAATTATGCTAAAAACAAATTTGACGCCGGACTAGCTTTTACTCGTTTCAGCAAAGTTGTTTTGGTTGATTATGCAGACGAAGATGATGTTTACAACCCGAGAGTGGTAACCGATTTAACAGTTGGATATCAGTTCACTAAAAGTTTAAAACTAACTATCGGAAGCAACAACTTATTTAACGTATATCCGTCCAAACAAGATGAGCAAGGAAACACAGAAGCTGGAGGATATTGGGATGCTGTACAAATGGGATTCAGTGGTGCTTATTACTATGCAAGACTTGGATTTACTTTTTAATAATTAACAAGTGGCTTCGACTCCGCTCAGCCTGACAATTGAATGAGTTCTTTTTTTGTCTTCCTGAGCGAAGTCGAAGGACACGCAAGAAACTCTACAAAGTACATCTCAAGTTATATTGGGCTTCGACTTCGCTCAGCCTGACAAACTTTATAAAACAAAAAATCCTGAGCATAACGCTCAGGATTTTTCTTTTCTATTTATTTAATTACAATTTAAACTCTAATGATGCAATAATAGCTTTTTCTTGCTCTGTTGCTGTAAATCCCGAAATATCCCAATAATTGGTCAGGATTTTGTTTTTCTTGTTAAAAAGCGATTTTTCTTTAAAAACATCACTTTCATTATACGTGAAATTTTGTTTGTTGAAACCTGTTGTCACAAAACTATTTCTTACTTGAACATTTTTTGTTTTATCTTTTACAACAACATTATATCCAATTTCTTCATTTGAACTCAATAAATAATAATCCGTGCCGTCCCATCTGTAATTTACTTTGACAAACGATTTTGTAATATTCTTTTCGCCTTCTTTTGTCTTTTCTTCCACTTTATCCAGTGTTGCTGGCGTAACTGAAATTGTAAATTCTACTATAATTTTTTTCTCAGGATCGTAAATAATTTCAAAATTATCAATTGCCTCTTTTGCTTTATCCAGCGGAACAACTGACATTATATAATAATCTTTATTTTTTGAATGTCCTTTTGTTGTAAAATCATATTCCTTTTTCGCTTTGGGATCCAACAGCGGATCCAAATACTTAAAGTTAGAGTAATTTTCCATGATATCATTCAAGTCATATCCTTTCAAATCAGCACTAACATCTGTGTCTATCAACCCATAAGAACGATTTTGTTCTACTAATAACGTAGTTGTATTGTTTTTATTGAATTGAAAGTTAACTAATCCATCATTATAATAAGAATATTGATTGTCAAGCATGAAAAATTCACGAACATATACTTTTAATCGATGTGCAACGCTTATTTTTTGTTTCGAATTTGAAACTACTTTCTGAAGCATTTTTTGAGGATTTTCTTTTGAGACTACAACTTCGTCTAAGTTTTCTTTTTTATTTTTAAGATAAACTACAAATCCACTTTCTTTTAAAGCGGCCCAACGAACAGTCAGATTTTCATAATTCATTTCTGAAACCTGTATGTTTGATCCTCCGCTCAAAACAAAAGTTATTTTACCATCTGCATTAGTCATTAAAACCTGTTTCGTTTTTAAGACCATTACAGTAGCATTCTCAATAGGCTGTAGGGTTTCAATGTCTTTTACATAAATAGAATATTCATCATTTTGTGCAAAAACATTCAACTGAAATAATACGACAAATAAAAGTAGCAGTTGCTTCATAGGCGTTGTTATATTTTCAACTAAATTATTGTTTTTTTAACAATAAAGCAACCCCAGAAAAAATAAAACATTAATTACCAACAAACTAACTTTTAAAAATACCTGATATCAGGGGGCAAAAAAAATCCTGAGTTTTGCAACTCAGGATCCTATTTTATTTAGATATTCAGAAATAATTATTCGTTATGCAAAAACGCTTGTCTTTCTAATAAAGTTTCTTCGTCTTCAACATGATTATCATCTGGTACACAACAGTCAACAGGACAAACAGCAGCACACTGCGGCTCATCATGGAAACCTTTACATTCTGTACATTTTCCTGGTACTATATAGTAAATTTCGTCAGAAATTGGAGTTTGAGCGTCATCAGCGTCAACTTCAGTTCCGTCAGGTAATACAATTTTTCCAGAAAGACTTGTTCCGTCTTTATATCTCCAATCATCTGCTCCTTCATATATTGCTGTATTAGGGCACTCTGGTTCGCAAGCCCCACAATTGATGCATTCGTCAGTTATAATAATTGCCATCGTTTATTAGTCTTAAGGTTAAAAGTCTTAAAGTTCTAAAGTCAAAATAAAGACAAGCATAGCTTTTGACTTTATGACTTTTGACTTTCGACTTAATTATGCTTATTTTTGTGCAAAATTACAATCAAAACAATTCATAAACAAACATTATGACATTAGAAACAAAAAAAAGTGTTTTTGTTGAATTAGGAAAATTTTTAAGTCAGTTTTCTGAAGGTGCTACTGCGCAAAAATCCGATGTCTTATATAATGATATCTTTTTTGATGATTTCAACAACCTGATTCATTTATCGCAATCTCATAATGGATGGTATACTCCTGAACAGGTTTATTTTTCTATACAATCGTGGGCTGAAGCTTTAACAACTGAAAATATTGACAAATGGCTTTCGGCTTACAAAATAGATCAGAAAGGCGATGCAAAAACTGTTGCTTTGATTTTAGCTGGAAATATTCCGTTAGTAGGTTTTCATGATTTTTTATCTGTTTTAATTACAGGCAACAAAGCTTTAATTAAAACTTCGTCAAACGATCAGCATTTATTGCCGTTTTTAGCTAAATATTTAATTGCTGTTGATGAAAATCTGAAAGACAGCATCACTTTCGTGGAAGGAAAACTTGAAAACTTTGATGCGGTAATTGCCACAGGAAGCAATAATACTGCTCGTTATTTTGAATATTATTTTAAAGACAAACCATCGATTATTCGTAAAAACAGAAATTCGGCCGCTATTTTAACCGGAAAAGAAACCACTGAAGAATTGGAAGCGCTTGGAGAAGATATTTTTAGATATTTTGGTTTAGGATGCCGAAATGTTTCAAAGCTTTTTATTCCGAAAGACTATTCTTTTGACACTTTTTTCCAAGCAATGTTCAAATACCAAGACGTTATTCATTACGAAAAATACGCTAATAATTATGACTATAATAAAGCGGTATTTTTAATGAGTAATTTCAAATTATTAGACAACGGATTTTTGACTTTAAAAGAAGACTCAAGTTATGCCTCTCCTATTTCGAGTGTATTTTATGAATATTATGAAAGCTTAGAAGAACTTAAAAAACGCCTTCAGGACGACACAGACCAAATTCAATGCATTGTTAGCCACAATGTAACTGCAGATAGTGTAGCATTTGGAGAAACCCAAAAACCGCAATTGTGGGATTACGCAGATAATGTCGATACTATAACGTTTTTGTTAACAACAAAGTAATAAATTGTTTAATTATTTCGAATATTTTAACGCTTTTTCGGCTCTTATTACCGAAATTTGCGTCTTTAAAATTTTCGACTATTAACAACAACCATGAAAAAACACAACTACAGCGCAGGACCAAGTATTTTACCTCAGGAAGTTTTTGAGAAGGCATCAAAAGCAATTTTAAATTTTAATGATTCAGGGTTATCGATCCTTGAAATCTCGCACCGAAGCAAAGATTTCGTTGCAGTTATGGAGGAAGCTCGTTCCCTTGCTTTAGAATTATTAGGACTTCAAGGAAAAGGTTATCAGGCTTTATTTTTACAAGGTGGTGCAAGTACAGCATTCTTAATGGCACCCTATAACTTAATGAAAGAAAACGGAAAAGCTGCTTATTTAGATTCTGGAACGTGGGCAACCGCAGCGATCAAAGAAGCTAAACTTTTCGGTGAGACTGTTGTCGTAGCTTCTTCAAAAGAAGACAATTATACTTATGTTCCTAAAGGTTACGAAATTCCAGCTGATGCTGATTATTTCCACTGCACAAGTAACAATACCATCTTTGGAACTCAAATGAAAGAATTCCCAGCAACAAATGTTCCTGTTGTTTGCGATATGAGTTCTGATATTTTTTCACGTGAATTAGATTTCTCTAAATTTGATTTAATCTACGCTGGTGCTCAAAAAAATATGGGTCCTGCAGGAACTACTTTAGTAGTGATTAAAGAAGAAATCTTAGGCAAAAACGGAAAAACTATTCCAAGTATGCTAGATTATGCTAAACACATTAAAGGAGAAAGTATGTACAATACTCCACCTGTATTTGCTGTTTACGTTTCTCTTTTAACATTACAATGGATCAAAGAAAAAGGCGGAATTGCTGCTGTTGAAAAATTAAACAACGCAAAGGCAGAATTACTTTATGCTGAAATCGACAGAAACCCATTGTTTAAAGGTGCTGCTGCAGTAGAAGATCGTTCTAACATGAACGTAACTTTCTTATTGAACAATCCTGAACACACTGAAACTTTTGATGCTTTATGGAAAGCGGCAAATATTTCTGGATTGCCAGGACACCGTTCTGTTGGTGGTTACAGAGCTTCTATTTACAACGCTATGCCAATCGAAAGCGTTCAGGTTTTAGTGGATGTAATGAAAGCATTGGAATCTAAAGTTTAGTTTTCAGTCACAGTCACAGTTTACAAAAAAGAAAAATCAAATAGCTGGTTTATCGATTAAACAATTAAACGATTAACCAAATAAACAATAAATACAATGAAAGTATTAGCAAATGACGGAATTTCTAAAAGCGGAATTCTAGCCTTAGAAAAAGGTGGTTTTGAAGTTATCACAACAAAAGTAGCTCAAGAACAAGTAGCTAACTATATAAATGACAATAACATTGACGTAATTTTAGTTCGTAGTGCAACTAAAGTTCGTAAAGATATTATCGATGCTTGCCCTGGTATCAAAATCATCGGACGTGGTGGTGTTGGTATGGACAATATCGATGTGGATTATGCAAAAAGCAAAGGAATCCATGTAATTAATACTCCTGCTTCATCTTCAGAATCTGTTGCTGAATTAGTATTTGGACACTTATTTTCTGGTGTACGTTTTTTACATGATTCTAACAGAAATATGCCTCTTGAAGGAGATTCAAACTTTGATGGTTTGAAAAAAGCTTACGCTAACGGAACTGAATTAAGAGGAAAAACTTTAGGTATTGTTGGTATTGGTCGTATCGGACAAGCTACAGCAAAAATGGCTCTTGGTTTAGGAATGAAAGTTATCGCTGCCGACAGTTTTATCCCAGAAGTAGATGTAAAAGTTGAGTTTTTTGACGGACAGTCTATCACAACTAAAATTGTTTCTCAATCTTTAGAATCTTTATTTAAAGAAGCAGATTTCATTACACTACACGTTCCTGCACAAGATGGATACATCATTGGAGAGAAAGAATTTGAAATCTTGAAAGATGGTGTTGGAATTGTAAACTGTGCTCGTGGTGGTGTTATTGATGAAGTAGCGCTAGTAAAAGCTTTAGATTCAGGAAAAGTTGCTTTTGCTGGTTTAGACGTTTTTGAAAGCGAGCCAAAACCAGAAATGGCAATCTTAATGCACTCTAAAATCTCTTTGACTCCACACATCGGAGCTGCTACTGGAGAAGCGCAAGATAGAATTGGTACTGAATTGGCATCACAAATTATTACTTTGTTGACCTAGTAAAAATAGATTAAGTTCGATTAAAGGGATTTACTACTTATCTGTAGTAAATCCCTTTCTTTTTTATACTTTCGCGGACACTTAAAGCATAACTATGAATATACATAAAAAAAGCTCTAAACGTAAATGGATCATTCGACTGATTCTAATGGCAATTGCAATTGCTTTGTTCTGCACTTCTATCTTTGGCAATATATTTTCGCTTGTTATTGAAAAAGAATATTTTATACCTGAGCAATCTTCCATTTTTACTTTTAATGAAACTATCGGCAATGAAGGCTCAAGCGATGTGTGGAGATATGGAGAAGATTACAGCAACTATTACTTCAATCTGAGCACATTTGATAATGATGTGTTATTTTTTTCTAAAAAGAACATTAATAGCTGTCCTGGATTTAATCCTAAAGATGTTACAACCTGGTGCAAAGTAAAAGATACAAATACTAAGTTTTAACAATGGCTTTAATTTAAGTCAATATAAATAAGGTTTTAGCGAATTTCTTGAATTTGCCGAACCAAGTAATTAAAAAATAAAGTATCTTTAAATGGATTATTACTACATTTGTAGTAAATATCTTTCTTTTTTTATTAATTTTGGCGTGTAATTTTAAACCTTAAATATCATGTTTGAACAATTAACCCAATTAGTACAGCAATACGGAGGCGACGCTGTGGTAAACAATAACGCTGTCCCAAACGAACATAATGAAGCCGTAATAAACGAAACAAGCAGTTCTATTTTTGAAGGATTAAAAAAGATTGTTTCTGAAGGAAATACAGATCAGATTGCCGGATTATTTAACGGAAATACACCCATTGACAGCTCAAACCCTGTTGTACAGCAAATTCAACAGCAATTAAGCGGAAGTCTTGGTCAAAAATTCGGATTAAGCAGTGCCGATTCAAGCGGAGTTGCTTCCAATTTGATTCCACAGATTTTAGGCTCTTTAGTAAATAAAGCAAAAGATCCAAACGATAGCAGTTTTCAAATTTCTGATATTATAAATTCTATTTCAGGAAACAGCGGACAAGCATCTGGAATAATGGATACTATTTCTAAATACGGAATGCAATTTGGCCTTGACCAAAACAATGACGGAAAAGTTGATGTTGCAGATGTATTAGTAGTTACCAAAAGCAAAGGAGGAATCGCAGGATTTATTGGAAAGTTGTTTGGAAGCAAGTAGATCTTTAGGCATAAAGCCAAATAGGTTCAGAGCAACAAAGGCTTTTTAGAAATACTCTAAAAAAGGATTACAAAATTGTAATCCTTTTTTATTTTTATTAGCAAGAAGTTAAACCTTTGTTACTTTGATACTTTACCCCTCTGAACCTAAAAAAATATTCGTAAATTTAGGCTATGAAAAAATGCATTTCCATATTAATTGTTCTACTTACCATTGTTGCATGTTCTACAACTTCGCAGAATATTGCCAGCACTGATACTGTATCTGCATCAAATAAAAAAGTAAACGATACCATTAGAATTGCAAACGATTCATTAGAATACGAAGTCATTATAATCGATAACGGATTCTCAACCTGGCTTGCCTCTAGAGCCTATCCACGAAACTATTACTCCTTACAATACCTTGAAAACAAAAACTATTTGTATGTAACAGAATGGAATAATCGTGTTCTACAGCCGCAACGTTATAGCCCAAGCTTATACGAAATGTCTATTGATTATCGCCCAGATATTCATTATGGCTACGAAGTAAATTACTTAATTTACAATTACATGATTTATTTTCAAAATACTTACAAACAAAAGCTTTGGGGCTATGTTCCGTCAAGATAATATACTATATTTGTAATCATTACAAATAGCAATGAACAGATTAAAAAAACGCTGGGGAATTACCTCAAATTTACAAGCCATAATTATATTTATCGTTTTTGCCATCACAGGATCGGCATCTGCGTGGCTTTCTAAACCTTTCTGCGTTTGGCTGGGTATTACTAAAGAAGATTTTGGAGGTTGGTTTACACTCATTCGTCTTATTATTATCTTCCCTATCTATCAAGTTTTACTAGTTGCTATTGGAACTATTTTTGGACAGTTTAAATTCTTTTGGAACTTCGAAAAGAAAATGCTTAAAAATATGGGGCTAGGATTTTTATTCAAAGAATAACTCCGTTTTTACTAATTTAATAAAAAACCGTTCTGGTTAAGATCGTCTCTTAAGCTAAAATTTTATTTAAAATCATTTTTCAGATCGTTTACTATTTTTGAAACTGCAGTTTAATCAATCCCTGCATTTATCAAACATTACATATTTAAAAATTTGGCATAAAAAAAATATATAACATTTTTTTTATGCCAATTTTTTATTTAATCACTATACAGAACAGGATGGTGCAGGATAGTTATATTTTAAGTAATAACAAACTTTACAATAGTTAGAAGCATTAATTAAACTTGATAATCAAACAATTAATATTTCTAACAAAAATTATTACTTACTAACCAAACCACAATTTGACATGCTGAAAAATTACTTTAAATTCTCCGTTATCGTGGCGATGATTTGTCTCATTGCGCCCGTAAACAAGATTTTTGCTCAAAATCCGATTGTAAAAATCGACTTTGATCAATCAGGAAGACCGAAAGCCGAAGTAAACGATCCCGATTACACCGCTTGGGTAATCGCTTCTGGAAACACTAGTTCTTATACCGAAAACGGAGTTACTTTTACAATTAGTCGCACCGGAACTAATGGAGACAACTTAGGAACCAATTGGTACAAAGCAGGAATTCAAGCCCCTTATTACGCAAGATTGGTCTGTGACGGACTTACAGTAAAAGGTACAACAGCAAATCTTGGCGCTCAAATCGAACTCAAAATAAGCGGTTTAACCACAGGAGAACATACGTTATTAGCTTTCTTCAACAACGTGGACAGCCCAACCACAAATACATTTAGTCCAATTGATATTTCTGTCGATGGAAATGTAGTGGTCAATAATTTAATTCCAACTGTAAGAGCAACTAAAACAGCTGATGCAGCGTCTTCTTATTTAAGATTTCAAGCTACAGCAGGAACCGATGTCGTAATTTTAATTGCTGCAGAAACTTCGGGAACAGAAAATATTAAAAACTTCATTTTTAATGGTTTTGAATTAAATACACCCAATATTTCTCATCAAGCTATAAACCCAGATCCAAAACAAAACAACGAACATGTAGAATTAACATCTGGCGGAAAATTGCTGCAATGGACTGCTGGGTCAGGAGCTGTTTCGCACAATGTCTATTTTGGAACAGATCCACTAGCGGTTGACAACGCAACGACAGCTTCACCAGAATATAAAGGAAATCAAGCTTTAGCCAACAATTCTTATCAAGCAAACGGATTGTATACGGGAGCAACTTATTACTGGCGTATTGATGAAGTTTTATCAAATGGAATTGAAAAAGGAAACGTTTGGCGTTTTCGCCCCGCACAGCTTGCTTTTCCTGACGCTGAAGGATACGGCCGTTTTGCACGTGGAGGACGTGGCGGAAAAGTTGTTGCCGTTACTAATCTAAACGACAGCGGACCAGGAAGTTTTCGTGAAGCCGTTACAAACGATATTGGCCCGAGAACAATTATTTTTAATACTTCCGGTGTAATTCAATTGCAATCGCGTCTGGTTTTAAGCCAGCCTTACGTAACAGTTGCTGGACAAACCGCTCCAGGAAAAGGAATCTGCATTCGTTCTGCTCCTTTTGGCGTAACAGGAAATGATGCTGTTGTACAAAATCTGCGTGTTAGAGTTGGTGCAGGACCTACTTTTGACGGAATGGGATTAACAGGTGCAGATAATAGCATTATTGACCACTGTTCAATCAGCTGGACTATAGATGAATCTTTTAGTTCTAGATCTGGAAAAAACATCACCCTTCAGAGAACACTTATTTCTGAGGCTTTAAATGCAGCAAATCACCAAAATTATCCAACAGGAACAGAACATGGATATGCTGCTACAATTGGCGGAGATATCGGGAGTTTCCATCACAATCTATTAGCCCATTGTTATGGCAGAAATTGGAGTCTTGGCGGCGGATTGGACGGAAACGGTGCTTATGCAGGAAAAATGGATATTACGAACAATGTCGTTTATAACTGGGGAGGAAGAACTACAGACGGAGGAACCAAAGAAGTTAATTTTGTAAACAACTATTACAAACCTGGCGCTGGTTCAAAAATATTTGTTGCTTTTAATCAGCAAAATGAAGGTGTTGGAACTGGAATGCAGCAATGTTATTTTAACGGAAATGTAATGCCTGGCTATTTCGACGAAACCAACCAAACTGCTGGAAGAAAAGCATCAGGAAATACTGTACCGTATAACAACTTTGTAAATACCCCTTTTTTCCCTTCTTATGTAACGACGCAATCAGCTAAAAATGCTTATAAAATTGTTCTTTCTGATGTTGGATGTACCCAGCCAGAATTTGACGAACATGACCAAAGAATCATTTCAGAGACATTAAACGGAACGTATTCTGCAGTTGGAAGTGTAACAGGCAAACCTGGATTTCCAGATAATGAAGCAGATGTTGGTGGTTTCGAAAACTATCCGACTGTAGTAAGAGATGCCAATTGGGATAGCGATCAAGATGGATTGCCAAACTGGTGGGAAAACATCATAGGAACCAATGTAAACTCTGCAATTGGGGATTTTTCAGATGCAAATGCCGATCCTAATTTAGATGGTTACACTCATTTAGACGAATATTTACAATGGATGTCACTGCCACATTACGAATCTCCAGAAGGAACAAAAATTGACATTAATATTCAAAAATTATCAAGAGGATTTACAAGTGGCGTTTCTTATGCCATTTCGAATGTAGTAAACGGAAATGCAACTCTCAATTCAGATGTGGTTGCATTTACACCAACTTCAAATGGATTATGCTCTTTTGAATTTACCGTAACAGATTCTGAACAAGGTACAATGAAAAGAAAAGTGAATGTCATAAGCGGGCAAAGCTTGACATTAGGAACAGACGATAGTATTAAAGAAATTAAAAACAATGCTTTTAATGTTTGGCCAATTCCAAGCAACGGATCTTTCTCTGTTTTTATTGATAATGAAGAAGCAGAAATTTTAGATCTTAAAATCTACGATATTTCCGGAAAAGAATTAGTAAAACAAAAAATTAAAGGAGGCACACAAGAAACAATACAATTGCATTCAAAAGGCATTTTCTTGATTAAAGTCGTAAATCCGCAGACTAAGAAAACACAATATGTAAAAAAAATAATCATTCAATAGTTAAAACTAAAGCAATTAAAAAAGACGGCCTAAAACCGTCTTTTTTTTATTTTTTCTGAAAGAAATAAGTATAAATCCAAGTCAAGGTAAAAGACGGAATCACATCTGTAAAAGGCAATATTTCTTCAAGAAAAGTCAAAACACCAGCAACCTTCCCTACTCTTCCTTTATACATTCTTGCCATAATTATGGCAGCGATGGGAGCCCAAACCACATCTGAAAACTCACCCAGAAACGGAATCGAAAAAGAAATCATACCAATTCCATCCAAAACCAGCCCTATAAGTAGTTTTGACATTCTGCTATCTTCTGCAACTTCTAAATCTTGCATAACACATTCATTTTTAAGTTAATCGAAATTAAATATAATTCATGAAATTCTATTATCTCTTTTCTCAATTTAATTTCCATTATTCCCATATCAATTTACGTACCGATTTTAGATTTTAAATTTTAGATTTTCTAAAAGTCGCTTCGCTCCTTTTGGAATTTGGAATTTCACATATTGAAATTTGATTTTGATCATATTCTTCGTTTCTTTGTAAAAACAGTTTCACTACATGATACACGCAAAAAACATACATAAATTTTACGACAAACTTGAAGTTTTAAAAGGAGTTGATTTACATATTAAAAAAGGCGAAATTGTTTCTATCGTTGGTGCTTCGGGCGCTGGTAAAACTACATTACTGCAAATTTTAGGAACACTAGACAAACCAGATCATAATCCCGATTCATCTTTAACCATTAATGGAAAAAATGTACTCGAGTTACAAAACATTAAAAACAATAACTCAAATCAAGAAAAGGCATTCAAAATCATCACTTGGTTAGGTTCTTTTTATATTATTCTGCTTGCGGTATTTTTAGTGCTTTTTAGAAATAAAATAGAGAATGATATTTTGGGTTATATCAATTGGGGAATATTACTTATGCCCATTATTTTACTATTAGGGTATTACAATCGTTATTTCAAAAAGAAAAGCAGACAAGACAAAATTTTATCCGATTTTAGAAACTTAAATCTTGGTTTCATTTTTCAATTTCATCAGCTTTTACCCGAGTTTACAGCGCTAGAAAACGTATGTATTCCAGCTCATATTGCAGGCAAAAAGACCGCTGAAACCGAAGAAGAAGCAAAAAAATTGTTGAACTATCTTGGTCTTTCGCACAGAATTAACCACAAACCTAACGAGCTTTCGGGCGGAGAACAACAGCGTGTAGCAGTTGCAAGAGCCTTAATCAATAAACCAGATGTCATTTTTGCCGATGAACCTTCTGGAAATCTGGACACCCATTCTGCCGAAAACCTGCACCAATTATTTTTTCAGCTTCGAGACGAGTTCGGACAGACTTTTGTCATTGTAACCCACAACGAAGAATTGGCCAATATGGCTGATAGAAAATTAGTAATGGTCGACGGACAAATTAGCAATTAAGTTAATTAGGAGCTATTTCCTGCTGTCCTTCCAATCTTTTATGCCGAACCCCGGCATAAAAGGATTTTCCCTCCCATCAGGGCTAGGGCACTCGAACACAAAAGAATATTTCATTTAAAATGAACCAAAAAGAACTCAAAGAATTTCTAGACGAAAAAGTCATTCAATATAACAATCAGGATTTTATAGAAAGTGATCCTGTACAGATTCCGCATCTCTTTACTCAAAAAGAAGATATCGAAATTGCGGGTTTTCTTAGCGCTTCTATTGCTTGGGGAAACCGTAAAATGATTATCAAGAATTCGCATAAAATGATGGAATTAATGGGCAACACGCCTTACGATTTCGTTATGTCACATTCTGACGAAGACTTGGCAAGACTAGAAACTTTTGTGCACAGAACTTTCAACGGACATGATTTTGCTGGCTTCATAAAAGGTTTAAATAACATCTACAAAAACCACAACGGACTTGAAGCTGTTTTTGCCAAAAATCAGGAAAAAGATAGTTTACAGAAAAGTATCAGTGAATTCAAAAAGATATTTTTCGAAACAGATCATTTAGCGCGAACTCAAAAACACATCTCAGATCCGTTAAATAATTCGGCAGCGAAGAGAATCAACATGTACTTGCGCTGGATGGTGCGCCAAGACGCAAAAGGAGTCGATTTAGGAATCTGGAAAAGCATTTCTCCAGCCGTTTTATCTTGTCCGCTTGATGTCCATTCTGGAAACGTTGCCCGAAAACTTGGTCTTTTAGAACGAAAACAAAACGATGCAAAAGCATTGGCAGAATTAGACAAAAAACTTCGCGAAATGGATGCTCAAGATCCTGTAAAATATGATTTTGCTTTGTTTGGATTGGGAGTTTTTGAAGGGTTTTAAATTGTTTAAAATCTAAAAATATACAATTGTCAGGCTGAGCGAAGTCGAAGCCCAAGTTTCCAATTGGCACGTCCCTTCGACTTCGCTCAGGGTGACAAAAGACATCAAAAATTACAAATTCAACAAAAAACCATGAATTTAACGTACATTTGCACAAAATTTAAAGCAAATGAGCACTTTCGAAAAATTCAATCTTCCAAAATCATTACAAAAAGCAGTTGACGAATTGGGATTTGTTACGCCTACTCCTATTCAAGAAAAATCTTTTTCTGTAATCATGTCTGGACGTGATATGATGGGAATTGCACAAACTGGAACCGGTAAAACATTTGCTTATTTACTGCCTCTTTTAAAGCTTTATAAATTCACTCATACCAATACGCCAAAGATTGTAATTCTAGTTCCAACTCGTGAATTAGTTGTTCAGGTGGTTGAAGAAGTAGAAAAACTGACTACATATATGTCGGTTAAAACTTTAGGTATTTACGGAGGTGTAAACATCAATACACAGAAAAAAGCCGTTTATGAAGGTGTTGACATTTTAGTTGGTACGCCTGGACGTACAATGGATTTAGCGCTTGACGCAGTTGTTCGTTTTGATGAAACTCAAAAACTAGTTATTGACGAGTTTGACGAAATGCTGAATTTAGGTTTTAGACCACAGCTGACTTCGCTTTTTGCAATGATGAAAACCAAACGTCAAAACATTCTTTTCTCGGCAACGATGACAGATGAAGTTGATGATTTATTAAATGATTATTTCGATTTTCCTGAAGAAGTTACATTGGCGCCATCAGGAACTCCGCTTGAAAAAATTACACAGCTTACTTATAATGTTCCGAATTTTAATACCAAAGTAAATCTTTTAAAACATTTACTGGAAAACGATGAATGCATGAGTCGTATTTTGGTTTTCGTAAATAATAAAAAGATTTCGGATATGCTTTTCAATCGTATTGATGAGCTTTTTGAAGGACAATTTGGAGTAATTCACTCGAACAAATCTCAAAACTACCGTTTGAGCACAATGGCAGAATTCCAAGAAGGAAATCTTCGCGGCTTAATTACAACCGACGTTATGGCAAGAGGTTTGGATATTTCTAATATCACGCACGTAATTAACTTTGAACTTCCAGAAGAGCCAGAATTGTACATGCACAGAATTGGTCGTACGGGTCGTGCAGACGCAACGGGAACTGCAATTAGTTTTGTTACTCCAAGAGAAGAAGAATTCAAAATTGAAACGGAACTTTTAATGGATCAGGAGCTTAAAATCGCTGATTTCCCTGAAGAAGTCGAAATTTCAGCAAAACTGATTGAAGCTGAAAAAGACAAATTGCCAAGAAAGTTTTTAATGAAAAAACCAAAACTAGAAGGTGATGGCGCTTTCCATGAAAAATCTAAAAAGAACCAAAAAGTAAATCTTGGTGGTCCTTCAAAAACCAAAAAGAAAACTCACGGTTCTGTTAACAGAAATATGTTGAAGACAAGAAACGAGAAGAAGAAGAAAAAATAAGTTTTTTTTAGATGCTAAGGTACTAAGTTGCTAAGGTTCTAAGTTTTTTTTTCTATTACTACATAAAAAAGGGTAAGGATTCTTTGAATCTTTACCCTTTTTTTAAACTTAGAAGCTTAGTATCTTAGCAACTTAGAACCTTTTTTCTAAATTTTCGTGAATAGAAGTCCTACTGGCGAACATAATTGGATTCTTCTTCCAGTATCTGTCAGTTTTCCTGTTGCGATATCTCTTTTAAAAATAACGATATCATTAGTATATTGATGTCCTATTAAAAGGTAATTTCCTGTTGGATCAATCGCAAAATCTCTTGGTCCTTTTCCTAAAGTGCTTTGCTGTTCAACCAATTCTAAAGCTCCTGTTTTAAGAATTTTGTAAACTGAAATAGCATTAGCATCAACACGATCAGAAACATATAAAAAGTTTCCGTCTGGCGAAAGTTTAATTGCCGCTGCTCCTGTTCCTCCTTTAAAGTCTTTTGGAAGAATGCTTGTTTCTGCAACTACTTTCAAACTTCCAGTTTTATCCCAGCTTAATGTTGTCAAAGTTCCATCCAATTCCTGAACTAAATACACAAATTTTCCATCTTTACTGAAAGTCAAATGTCTAGGGCCGCTTCCTGGCTTTACATCAACACTTCCTTTTAATGTCAAGATTTCGTTTTTAGCTGCTGGATTATATTTATAAATAAATACTTTATCTAAACCCAAATCATTCGAAAGCACAAACTTTTTATCTGGAGAAAAAACAACCATATGGACATGCGCTTTTTCTTGACGCGCTGCGTTCGGCCCTTTTCCTTCATGCTGGATTAACTGCTGTACTTCAGTAATACTTCCGTCTGTATTTTTCTTAAAAACCGCAATACTACCACCAGAATAATTAGCCGCAATTACATGCTTATCGTCATTTATCAAATGACACGGATCTGCTCCTAAAGCATCATTTTTATTCAACAGATTGGTCTTTCCAGATGCTGGATTATATGAAAATGAACTTACTGTACTTTGTGTTCCATTTTCGTTCACTGCGTAGATAAACTTATTATCTGCAGAGACAGACAAATAACTTGGGCTTACCACATTCTCAGAAGAACTTTTTAATTTATATTCACCAGTAGAAGCATCAAATTCATAAACATAAATACCATTGCTTTGGCAGGTATTGGTGTAAGTTCCAACTAATAAATTGAACTTATTTTGAGCTTTAACAGCTGTTATGGATAAAGCGGAAAACAAGATTAAATATATTTTTTTCATAATTTGTTTTTTTGAATTAGCTAAAATAAACAATATATCTATTTGAAACAGTCTCTTTATTACAAGAAATTACAAAAGTTACATTTTTTTCACGTACATAAGAAATATAAGCTTTAGACTTTACCAATAATCTCTTAAATGAACTTATATGGTTTAATAATTTTTAATTCGTATTTTTGACCAGCATCTTCGCGAAAAACAAAACGTAGTGAAGTAAATCGAAGCCAGAATGCATTTTAAACATCCCGAAATTCTATACTTTCTGTTTTTATTGATTGTTCCAATTTTGGTTCATTTATTTCAATTAAGACGATTTAAAACTTCTTTTTTCACCAATGTTCGATTTTTAAAAGAACTTGCCATTCAGACTCGAAAGAGTTCTAAAATCAAAAAACGTCTTTTATTAACAACACGTTTATTATTGCTTGCTTGCGCAATTATTGCGTTTGCACAGCCTTTTTTTGAAGCTGCCGACAGCAAAAATGCTTCAAACGAAATGTATATCGTTTTAGATAATTCGTTTAGTATGCAGGCTAAAGGCAAAAAGGGCGAATTATTAAAAAGAGCCGTTCAAGAATTACTCGAAAACACTCCAGAAAACACTCAATTTTCGCTTTTAACAAACACCGAAAACTTTTGGAATACGGATATAAAATCATCTAAAAGCGCTTTACAAAATCTAAAATACAGCGCAACTTCTTTTGATCTTTCAGCCATTACAGCTAAAATTAAAGCACATAAATCGGCGCATAAAAAAGATATTGTCATTATTACCGATGCCGTTGGTTTAAAAGAAAAAGATATTGCAACTATAGATTTTGAAGAAAAACCTTATTTCATAGTTCCAGAAGCAGAACAGAAAAACAATGTCTCTATTGACAGCGTTTACATTAATCAGACTTTAGAAAATTTCTACGAAATTGGCATTAATTTGTCTGCTTATGGCGAAGATTTTAAACCGGTTTCTACAGCCTTATACAATCAAAATAAACTGATCGCCAAAACGATTATCAATTTTGACACCAAGAAAAAGAAAATCAATTTCACCATTCCAAAAGAAGCTTTTCATGGATATGTTGCAATTGAAGATAACGGTTTAACGTATGACAACAAATTGTTTTTCAGCATTTCTAAAAACAAAAAAACAAACGTTATCAGCATTGGTGAACCTGAAAAAAGCAACTTCTTATCGAGAATTTATACCTCGGCAGAATTCAATTACAACAATTACCCAATTGGCTCTTTAGATTATAATAGTTTAGAAAAACAAAATACGATTATTCTAAACGAATTAATTGATATTCCGCAGGCATTGCAGACGACTTTAAAAGCTTTTGTTTCTAAAGGTGGAAATTTGGTTGTAATTCCGTCTGAGAAAACTTCTCTTTCGAGCTTAAATGCATTATTGGGGAATTTTGGAAAAATTCAATTCGGAAATTTAGAAACTAACAGCAAATTAATCACTAAAATTAATTTCGACCATCCTTTATTTTCGGGCGTTTTCGAAAACAAAATAACCAATTTTCAATATCCAAAAGTAAATAGTTCGTTTGCTGTTTCGAGTTCTTATCCAGCTGTACTTTCATTTGAAGACCAAACTGCTTTTGTAACTGCTGTTCAAAATCAAGTTTCTGGAATAACGGTTTTTACCGCGCCAATAAATAGTACAAATTCCAATTTTCAGCAATCGCCTTTAATTGTTCCGTTATTTTATAAAATCGCTCAGAACAATCAGAAAACGGGTGTAAATGCTTTGACAATCGGTAACAATCAGCCTTATTTTGTTGATGTTTTATTGACTAAAGATGCGATTTTGGAAGTTAAAGGAACAGACGATTCTTTTATTCCGATTCAGCAGATTTTAAATAATAAAGTCAAATTAACATTCAATGATTTTCCGGAAACCGCTGGAAATTATAGTGTTTTTGACAAAAAAGAATGGATTGAAAATATCAGTTTTAATTACAAAAGAACGGAAAGCGATTTGAGTCAAGTAAACACGAATGTAGTTTCTGATTTCAAAACTGCCGATACCATTTCAACCATTTTTAATACACTACAAACAGAACGAACAGACAGCCAAATTTGGAAATGGTTTGTTATCTTTGCACTGTTATTTTTAGCATTAGAAATGGCAATTATAAAATTTGTGAAATGATTTTTTTACCATTAAGACATTAAGATTATTAAGTTTTTACTTTATGAACTTACTTTTTTAATGTTTAGAAAATTAAGTTCTTCTCTTTATTAACTTAATTTCTTAATGGTAGTAAATAAAAAAACATTTAATGTTTTAATAAAAATAAATATTCAAAATATGAAACTAATCATCAAAAGCGCCAAAATTATCGACTCAAAAAGTCCGTTTCACAATCAGACCGTTGATCTTTTAATTGCAGATGGTGTAATAGAAAAAATAGGCGTTTCTCTTCCAAATGACGATGCAGAAGTAGTACGATTTGATGATCTTCATGTTTCTCAAGGCTGGTTTGACAGCAGTGTCTCGCTGGGCGAGCCAGGCTACGAAGACAGAGAAACGATAGCAAACGGATTGAATGTTGCTGCCAAAAGCGGATTCACAGCAATTGCATTACAACCCAACTCTTTACCAATTATTGACAATCAATCTCAGGTAAATTTTGTAAAAAATAAAGCAAATGGTTTTGCTACAGAAATTTTCCCAATCGGCGCTTTAACTAAAGCCAGCGAAGGAAAAGATATGGCAGAACTTTTTGATATGAAAAATTCTGGAGCAGTTGCTTTTGGAGATTACAATAAAAGTATCGACAATGCTAATATCCTGAAAATCGCTTTACAATATGTTCAAGATTTCGACGGATTGGTAATCGCTTATTCGCAAGATCCAAACATTAAAGGAAATGGTGTAGCAAACGAAGGAATTGTTTCGACAAGATTAGGTTTAAAAGGAATTCCGAATCTGGCAGAAGAACTGCAAATTTCAAGAAATTTATTTTTGTTGGAATATACGGGCGGAAAACTTCACATTCCAACTATTTCTACAGCAAAATCGGTTGAATTAATTAGAGAAGCTAAAGCTAAAGGCCTGCAAGTAACTTGCAGCGCATCTGTGCATCATTTGGTTTTAACGGATGAAAAACTGGACGGGTTCGATACTCGATTTAAAGTAACGCCACCACTAAGAACAGAAGTTGACAGACAAGCTTTGCTTAACGGAGTTGCTGACGGAACTATCGACTTGATTACTTCAGACCATAATCCGATTGATATTGAATTCAAAAAAATGGAATTTGATACCGCTAAAAACGGAACTATAGGTTTAGAAAGCGCTTTTGGAGCTTTATTAACGGTTTTACCGGTAGAAACAATTGTAGCAAAATTAACTGCTGCGAGAAATGTTTTTGGTTTAGAAAACAATGTTATCGAAGAAGGTGCAAAAGCTAATATTACCTTGTTTGCAACAGAAGGAAAATCAACTTTTACAAAAGAAAGCATTCTTTCAAAATCTAAAAATTCTGCTTTTTTAGGGACTGAACTTAAAGGTTCTGTGTACGGAATTTTAAATCAAAATCAACTAGTTACAAAATAATACAAATGAATAATTCAGTCGAAGAAGGAAAACCAATTGCTATAACGAGTTACATTCTAATCATTGGTGTTTTGATCGCCATGAGCATGAATTCTGAAAACAAAAACAGTTTTGCTTCTTTTCACATCCGTCAAGCTTTAGGTTTGTCTTTAACTTTTATTTCTTTAGGAGCAATTATCAGCAATTTCGATAGTTTTTTTATCACTTTCCCAATGTGGATCTGTATTTCAATTCTATGGACTTTTGGAATTTTTAATGCCATTCAAGGACAAACGAGACCTATTCCGCTAGTTGGGGAATTATTTCAGAAATGGTTTAAGAAAATCGGTTAATTTTTAAAATCTCAAGTTTTAAAAATCCAAATTCCAAAACTGGAATCTGAAATTTGGAACCTTAAAAAACTTTGTCAAAGTTTGAAACTTTGACAAAGATCAAGCTGAACACTGAATACTAAAACCTGAACACTAAAAAAAAATGAATCTATCTTTAGAATATAAAATAAGAGAACCAAAAGTAATTTTAGATAAAAATCCGTTATTGCTTTTATTGCACGGATACGGCAGCAATGAAGCCGACTTATTTTCTTTTGCTTCTGAACTTCCAGACAACTATTACATTATTTCTGCTAGAGCACCTTACGATTTGCAGTATGGCGCTTACGCTTGGTACGCAATTAATTTCGATGCTGATCAAAATAAATTTTCTGATAACGAACAAGCAAAAAATTCTCGTGATGTAATTGCTAATTTCATTGACGAATTGGTTGCCAATTACCCAATTGATGCTAATAATGTAACTTTAATCGGATTCAGCCAAGGATCTATTTTAAGTTATGCTACAGCACTTTCTTATCCAGAAAAAATTCAAAGAGTGGTAGCAATGAGTGGTTATTTTAATGAAGAAATTATCAAAGAAGGTTTTGAAGATAATGATTTCAAAAACTTAAAATTCTTCGCTTCACACGGAACTGTAGATCAAGTTATTCCGATTGAGTGGGCAAGAAAAACTCCGGCAATTTTAGAGAAATTAAATATTCCTGTTGTTTACAAAGAATATCCAGTTGGACACGGAGTTGCACCTCAGAATTTCTTTGATTTTAAGAATTGGCTGGCTTTATAACTAAAAAAGAAAGAAAAAACTTATTTTTTTTCACAACCTTTCAAATTATATATTGTACTTTAGCCTTAATAAACCGAACATGGTTTATTAAAAGAGAGTAAAGTAATTAAATACCAAAAAGTTTCTCCAAAAGGAAACTTTTTGGTATTTTTGTATAGCAAGAAAATGGAAAAAAATTTTGATGTAATCTTTCTAGAAGAAGTTTTTGATTTTCTAAAAAATTTAAAACCCAAACATTCAGAAAAAATAATTTATAATATTCGAAAATCGCAAACAAAAAATGATCCTGAGCTTTTTAAAAAGTTAAATGATGAAATTTGGGAGTTTCGGACTTTATATCAAGGAAATCACTATCGGCTATTAGCTTTTTGGGATAAAACCAATGCACAAAACACTCTTGTAATTTCTACACATGGATTTATAAAGAAACAAGGTAAAGTACCTGATAAAGAAATATCAAGAGCACAAAAATTGAGGTTAGAATATTTTAAAGATAAAGATTAAATTCAATTTTAAAAACATGAAAACATATACTTTAAATCAAGTAACCGATGAAATCATTGGTAAAACTGGAACTCCTGCAAGAGATCGATTTGAACATGATTTACAAATGGATTTGATTGGAAATGCGATTAAGCAAACTCGTAAAGAACGCAATTTAACTCAAGAAGAGTTAGGCAAACTTATTGGAGTTCAAAAAGCACAAATATCCAAACTTGAAAAAAATGCGGGAAATGTAACACTAGAAACTGTAATTAAAGTTTTTACAGCACTAAAAGCTACAGTCAAATTTCAAATAGAATTAAAAGACTTAACGATCAGTTTAGATAAATAAACTTTTTTCATCATTACAATACTATATAAATGAACACTACAAAACTTAATAACGCCGCATTGATTTTAATTGATATTCAAAAAGGTTTTAACGATGTTTTCTATTGGGGCGGAGACCGAAATAATGTCGACGCAGAAGAAAAAGCGGGTGAACTTTTGGAAATTTGGAGAGCTAAAAAACTGCCTATTTTTCACGTTCAGCATTGTTCTTCAAATCCAAATTCGATTTTAAACGAAACAAATCCTGGAAATGAATTTCAGGATATTGTGAAACCTCTTGAGGGAGAAACAATAATCAAAAAGAATGTCAATAGTGCTTTTATAGGAACGAACCTAAAAGAACTAATTGACAATGCTAATATCACGAATCTTGTTATTGTTGGTTTAACTACAGATCACTGTGTTTCTACAACAACTAGAATGGCTGGTAATTTTGGTTATACAGTATATTTAGTTTCGGATGCAACCGCAACTTTCAATAAAAAAGGTCTAAACGGAGAAGAATTTTCTGCCGAATTAATACATCAGACTGCTTTAGCAAGTTTAAATGAAGAATTTGCTCACGTAGTAAGCTCTGAGTTTATTAAAGAGGTTATTTAGTGTTCAGTCGCAATCGCAGTTTTCAGTCTTGAATGATGAAAAAAAACTTTGTCAAAGTTTCAAACTTTGACAAAGTTTTAGTCTGTAAACTGGGACTCGATACTGCGACTGAATACTATTGCCCTGTATAAAGAATCTTCTCTCCTTTTTTCAGAACATAACCTTTCCAAGGAATTAACTGCCAATCGCCGTTAACCCAAGAATCACCTTCCGATTTTCTTTCTAGAATGATCGATTCTTTCTGAGTATCTAAGAAAAGCTCTGCTTTATTTCCGTCAAAAATTACATAGGAAACTGTAGAATATGTTTTTCCATCTTCAGCATGATTCAACCTTGTGCTATTTTCAAAAATTCGAATACACTCTTTTTTAAGTGTTGACCACGTATAGCCTGCTGAAGCTTTACAGCCATGCGAATCGGAATCTCCTCCAACCACAGCTTCTTTTTGTGGCTCTTTTGGAGTTGTGCTGGTATTTTCTTGAGAAACTTTCTTTCCGCAAGAAATTGCACTTGACATAATCAAAAACAAAAATATCTTTTTCATAATCCTAAATTTATTTAAAGGTCAAAAAAAATAGGATTATAAAATCCTATTTTTGATATAACCAAGTTTGATTTACTTCAAAGGTAATATTATCGTCGTTATCTACAAAGTATTTTAACAAGACTTCTCCCCATAATTCTCCATTACTATAATCTGCAATGATCCAACGGTGGTTTAAAATTTTTACTTTATTGATGATAAATTTGTTTGGACCAATCTGATCTTGTCCCGTGTAAGGATTCCCTTTTGGATTTGCATTGAAATCTAACAGCTTTTCAGTTACAACCGGAATTAGTTTCTCATACAAAATCACTTTTCCGCCAGAAGCACTATTATCAAAGTAATTTTGTGCATTCTCGTTGTGTTCTAAAGAAAAATAATCAGCCTCTGCCAATTGAGTTTTTACTAGACTAATACTATCTCTTAGTTTCTTAGTTGTTTTATCATATCTATTCTGCGCAAATTTTACTTCACCGCTGTAGAACGCATAAGTAAAGACATTCATTAAAATAGCAAGAATAAAAAGATAAAGCATTAAGGATTTTTTCATTGTGTGGTATAATTAAATTGTAATTTCTAAATTATCGTAAGCCAAGAAAACATTTTCAGGAAGGCTTTGCTGCACTTCTTCATGAAATCCTAAAACATGGCTAATATGCGTTAAATACGCTTTTTCGGGCTTAACAAGATTAATAAAATCAAGTGCTTCTTGCAGATTGAAATGAGTATTGTGAGGTTCGACGCGCAAAGCATTTACAACCAAAACTTTCAATCCTTTTAGTTTTTCAATTTCAGCTTGTTCGATGGTTTTTACATCTGTCAGATAAGCAAAATCATCTATTCTATATCCAAAAACCTGCAAATCACCGTGCATAGCATTTATCGGAATTGCCATTTTATCGCCAACTGCAAAAGGCGCATTGTTATGCACTTCGATTGTTTTTACACTCGGAGCTCCAGGATATTTATTTACAGTCTCAAAAACATAATCAAAACGGCGTTGTAAGTTGTCTAAAACCCGCTTGTGTCCATAAATTGGAATTTCTCCTTGTCTAAAATTAAACGGACGTATATCGTCTAATCCAGCAGTATGATCTGCATGTTCGTGCGTAAAAAGAATTGCATCTAATTTTCTACATCCGCAAGAAAGCATTTGCTGTCTAAAATCGGGACCGCAATCGATTACAAATGAATACTCCTCCCACGTAATCCAAATGGATACGCGGAGCCTTTTATCCTTAGCATCAGTGCTTTTACAAACGGGATGATCGATTCCGATGATCGGAATGCCTTGAGAAGTACCAGTACCTAAAAAATAGACCTTCAATTGAACTTAATTTTTTTACAAAAATAGGATTATTTCTCTTTCATTAGAACCCTAATTTACTAACTTTGTAACAAATCTATTTAAAATAAAATGGGTACAGAAATAAAACTCAAAGGTGACAAGGTCATCGAACAGATTCCTTCTATAAAAGACAAAGCATTACGCATTAATTTAAACGAGAATATTTACGGAACGTTTGCTGAAATTGGCGCTGGACAAGAGACTGTTAGGCATTTTTTCAGATCCGGAGGTTCTTCTGGAACTATTGCAAAAGCGATGTCTGCTTACGATAAAGATTTTAGTGATGCCGTTTATGGCGCTGAAACTGACGGAAGATATGTTACCGAAGAGCGTTTAAAAAAGATGCTTACCCATGAAAGCCAGATCATTGAAGAGCGTTTAAGCAGAGAAAAACACCCAACAAAACTTTTCTTTAGTTATGCTAACACTGTTGCGACGATAGATTTTGCTAAACAATTTAAAGGTCACGGATGGGTTGGAATTCGATACCAAATTGAACCAGACGAGGCTTATAACGAAATTATTCTTCACATTCGTTTCAAAGAAACTGACGCAAGACTACAACAAGAAACACTTGGTATTTTAGGAGTTAACTTAATTTACGGTGCTTTTTACAAATACAATGATCCAAAACGATTGCTTCGTTATTTATACGATCACTTAGATAAAGACCAATTAGAAATCGATACCATCAACTTTTCTGGACCTCGTTTTGCCGATGTCGACAACCGTTTGATGAGTTTGCAATTGGTTAAAAACGGAATGACAGATGCCGTAATGTTTAACCCAGAAGGAAAAAACATTTTGCCAGCTGCTATTTTATACAAAAAGAACCTTTTGGCTTTAAGAGGAAGTTTCCGTCCTGTTACTAAAGTAAATATGGACATGTACGAGAAATCTTTGGAAATGTTTCTCAAAGAAAATAAGGTTGAAAAAAATAATACTCTTGTAATTTTTGAAATTACGCTTTCTAATTTAAGATCAGATGGAGAAATTGACGAAAGAGACTTTATGGACAGAGCTGAATTGCTTTGTTCTCTTGGTCAAACGGTTATGATTTCGAATTTCCAAGAATACTATAAAGTAGTAGAGTATTTTGCTAATTATACCAAAGCTCGTATGGGACTAGCAATGGGTGTAAATAACCTTGTTGATATTTTTGATGAGAAATACTACCGTCATTTAAGTGGTGGAATTCTAGAAGCTTTCGGTAAATTATTCTATCGTGATATGAAAGTATTCTTATATCCTATGTTAGATGAAGATGGCTCATTAATGAATTCGAACAACCTGAAGGTTCATCCTAGAATGAAAGAATTATATAAATTCTTTAAATTCAACGGAAAAGTGGTTGATATAGAAGACTATGATCCGAATATCTTGGATGTTTTCTCTAGAGAAATCCTAAAAATGATCAATCAAGGTAAACCTGGATGGGAACCAATGCTTCCTCCTGGAATTCCTGAAATTATAAAAGAACATCACCTTTTTGGATATCATCCACAGAAAGAATTAGAACAAAATACATAATAAAAAAAGTCCCTTTATTGGGACTTTTTTTATGTTTCAGGTTTCAGGTTATTGTTGGAGCGGGTATTTTTTTTACCGCAAAGTTCGCAAAGTTTTTCCGCAAAGCTCGCAGAGAAATTATATAAAGCTTTGTAAAAGCTTTTTAAGCTCTTAAAGTAATATAATCTATACTTCTAAGCTTTGAGGACTTAAAAAAACTTTAATTCAAACTGTAAACCTTTGCGAGCTTTGCGAAAAAACTTTGCGAACTTTGCGTTAAAATTAAGTCCCAGCAGACAACTTGAAACTTGAAACCTGAAACTTGAAACAAAAAATCTCTATTTCAAAATCTGCGAAGCGTGTTCTTTTGTTTTTACTTTTTCGATTACTTCTTCTATAATTCCTTTTTCATCGATCACGAAAGTGGTTCTATGAATTCCGTCGTATTCTTTTCCCATGAATTTCTTCGGTCCCCAAACCCCAAATGCATTAATAACCGATTTGTCTTCATCTGCAAGTAAAGGAAATGGCAATTCGTATTTTTCTTTGAATTTTATCTGTGCTTTCTCACTGTCTGCACTAACACCAAGAAGTTCATAATTATTTGCTTGAAAACGGTGAAAATTATCTCTTAAATCACAAGCTTCTGCCGTACAGCCAGGCGTACTTGCTTTTGGATAAAAGAAAACAACTAATTTTTTTCCAGCATAATCTGCCAGCTTATGTGTTTTTCCGTCTTGATCTATTCCTGAAAAATTTGGCGCTTTATCTCCTGCTTTTAATGTTGTCATACCTTTTTTTATTTTAGATTGTTGATTTTAGATTATTCACAAATATAACTCACAACTCTTAACTCATAACTTATAATTCATAACTTTTTTATGCCCCAGATTGAAGTGGAAACCCCGGAATTATGATAGTCTATATTTTTTGTATTTAAAAAGCGACCGAAGGAAGCTCTTTTAAATACTTAAAAATGTGACTAGCATAATGAGGAGTTGAAACGGAAAGCTGGATTAGGCACATCATTAAAATTATACTATTTTTACAACATTAAAAATACGGAAATGAATAAAGAAGCTCGCGTACAATTTGTTATTGATAAATTAAAAGAACTCTACCCTACTATACCTGTTCCGCTTGATCATAAAGATCCTTATACGCTTTTGATTGCTGTTTTATTATCTGCACAATGTACCGATGTTCGTGTAAACCAAATTACACCTTTATTATTTTCAAAAGCCGATAATCCGTATGATATGGTTAAAATGTCGGTAGAAGAAATCAAAGAAATTATTCGTCCGTGCGGTTTATCTCCTATGAAATCTAAAGGCATTTATGGTTTATCTGAAATTTTAATTGAAAAGTATAATGGAGAAGTTCCACAGAGTTTTGAGGCACTTGAAGCTTTACCTGCTGTTGGACACAAAACGGCAAGTGTAGTAATGTCACAAGCTTTTGGCGTGCCTGCATTTCCTGTAGATACGCATATTCACCGCTTGATGCACAGATGGAATTTATCTAACGGCAAAAATGTAGCGCAGACTGAAAAAGATGCCAAAAGATTATTTCCTAGAGATTTATGGAACGATTTACACTTGCAAATTATATGGTATGGCCGAGAATATTCACCCGCTAGAGGTTGGAATCTTGAAAAAGATATTATAACGAAAACTGTAGGTAAAAAATCTCTAATTGAAGAGATGGAAAAAACAGTGTCAAAAAAATAAAGGCGCAAAGATTAAAAACCTCTGCACCTTTGTTACTTTGCAACTTTGTATCTTTTTAAGAAAACTACATTCCTGCTTTTAAAGCATTATATTCTGCATTCATATCAAGCGATCTGTAAACACCTAACAATATTTTTGTAGCATCTGGGTTTTTCGGTTCTAGAACCAATACTTTTTTCAAATACGGAATTGCACTTCGAACAATATCATCTTTCTGAGCATTCAGCTTATCATATTTCTTCATTTCGGCTGGAGTAGTTCCTAATGATGCTATTTCATCAGCCAAATCTTTTTTCATTTGCAACTTCAAATAAGCCAAATTAATATAAGCATCGACATAATTCGGGTCTAATTCCAGAACATAATTATAAATAGATTCTGCTCTTGCATAGTCCTTTTTTTCAAGATAAGCATAAGCTAGATTATTGTTTACTTCTGTTCTTTTTGAAGGCACAGACTCGGTTCTTGGTTTTTCGTAAAGACCTTGCTGTATTGCCGATTCTCTAGCTTTTGGCGAAATAAAAAGGTCTTCTTCTTTTGTTTTCTTATTTGTGGCAAAGTACAAAACTCCTTTTCCTGAATAATTAATTTTTTTGAGAAGTTCGTAGTAAGTCACAGCTGCATTAAAATCTTTAGCATTTAGAGATGAAGATGCTGCATTGTATAAGTTTATGGTATCTTTTTTATCAAACAAATATACCTTGTAACTTTTTTCAGCGCTTTCTTTATATTTTTCGGCTTTAAAATCTGCCATTGCGCCATTAACAAGACTAGCTTTCATGTCTTTTAAAGCCATATTAGCTTTAATTGTCCACTTAAATTTTCCTGATTCGTTCTCGTATAAAAAAACGTCTTGATACGATTGGGATGCCAATGTAAAATTGTTTGCTGCGTCTATGTTTTTTACAGCCAAATCTTTTAAGACATTACCTTTTAAGAAATAGTAATCAGATTTGTCTTCATCAGAAGCATTAAGAATAAGGTATTCTGTTTTAGTTAAAATAGCCAAAGCATCTTGACTATTTCCTTTATCAAATAAAGACTGCGCTTCCTTAATTTTGTCTTTTTGGGCAAATGCGCCAATGCTCATCAATAATAAGCACGACAACACTTTAATGTTCTCTTTCATTTTTACGGTTAAGTTTTGGTGATTAAATGATTTTTCTTAGTTCTTTTGAGGCATAGTAAAAAGATAATTAAATTGATTTAAAATTATCTTTATTACCATTTGTGAGCAAACATTTTCTGGTCCAAATATTTTCTCAAAAATCAAATGAGCATCAAACTTAACAAAATAAAGCAGGGTAGTTTTTCTTCATAAACGATCTGTTTTGGGGGTTAAATATTTAATTTTTAATGTTTATTTTCTAATTCTTATCTTAAACAACTTTTCAATACGAATAACACTTCACAAAAGCATTTTATTCGAATAAAAAGTTAGTTTTTTAACTAAAATAGAATTAAAAACCAAATAAACATATAAATTCTCATCAAATTTTTAAATTTTAACAAAAAGAGGAGAAAAATGATGTAAAAACCTTATGTTTTTATATCAAAAAATAGTAGAAATAAAAAAACTCACTACCTGTATATTAAATATACAAACAGTGAGCTCTTAAACCAAAACGACCATTTGGTTTATTTTGATAAACATCCGACAGAACCAGTGGGCTGTTTAGTTAGCTATAATCTCAAAATTTTTATCCTCAATCTTAACTACAGTCAAGGCTCTTGAATAATTCAATAAAAAAGAAACAACTTCTTTTTTAGGTTTAAGATTTTTAGAAGCTAATGCTTTTTTTGAGTAAATTTTCCCCATACTATCAGACTATTTTATACTAATATAACGGGCTTATTATCAAAATAGTATTAGTTGGTTAAAATAATTTGATGTTTATCTATTATTTTTCTCAAATTCATTAGCGCATAACGCATTCTTCCTAATGCTGTATTGATGCTAACGCCTGTTACTTCAGAGATTTCTTTGAAGCTCATATCTTGATACATACGCATTACAAGCACTTCCTTTTGGTCTTCTGGAAGCTCTTCTATTAGCTTTTTCAAATCAAGTTCTACTTGATCTACAATCATTTTGCCTTCAATTGTCAAGGTATCATCTGACATAATAGAAAAAATAGAAAACTCTTCTGTCTCTCTGTACATCGGCATTTTCTTTGTTTTGCGAAAATGATCTACAATTAAATTATGAGAAATACGCATAACCCAAGGTAAAAATTTACCCTCCTCGTTGTACGAATTACTTTTTAAAGTTTTAATTACTTTAATAAATGTATCTTGAAAAATATCATTTGAAATATCTCTATCAGCTATCTTAGAATATATAAATCCATATATCTTAGACTCGTGCCTTTTTATTAATGTTGCAAGTGCAGCTTCACTACCGTCAACATAATTTTTTACTAATAGAGCGTCTGGAGTATGCAGATCAGCCATAATAACTACTTTTTTTAGTTTTAATTTTAAAATTTGGAGTATTTTCTAAAAAGTAGTTTTCTTATATAGGCGTTTCTTTTTTATAGGTTATGTTAATATTGTGACCAAATTTAACAAATTTTAGTTTTAAAAAGCAAATAAAATTATTAATAATTATTAGTAAAACTTTTATTAATGTACAATAAACATAAAATTTACGTGCAAACAGCTAAAAATTCATAAAACGAAAGAGGCTTAAAACCGTTAAAAAACACACCTAAACACCTCAATATTAACGAGATAATATTTACTTATTTATTCAAATCAAAATTCAAATTACAATTTTTTCCCGAAATAAACAGACAATCGCTTAATATTTTTTTTGCAGAACAATTATTTTCATTCAAAAAGCACCTTTTTTAAGTTAAAAATAGGTTCAAAAAAGAATATTAAAAGATTAAAATAGTTAAGATTTGGAACTAAATCCTTAACTAAATCCAATTCAAAATTGATTACTTTTGTAAAAATTGACTTTTTTATGCAAATTGACCTTTCTAAAATAGATCCAAAATCAAATATTATAATTAAAGGAGCACAGGTACATAATTTAAAAAATGTAGATGTTGTTATTCCGAGAAATAAACTGGTTGTCATTACAGGTCTTTCAGGATCAGGAAAATCAAGTTTAGCTTTTGACACTTTATATGCCGAAGGACAAAGACGTTACGTAGAAAGTTTATCCTCTTATGCGCGTCAGTTTTTAGGCCGTTTAGACAAACCAAAGGTAGAATATATTAAAGGTATTGCGCCTGCAATTGCTATTGAGCAAAAAGTAAATACAACCAACGCCCGTTCGACTGTCGGAACTTCTACAGAAATTTACGACTACATCAAACTTTTGTTTGCGAGAATCGGACGCACGTACTCTCCTATTTCTGGGCAGGAAGTCAAAAAAAACACGGTTACAGATGTTATTTCCGAGGTTAAAAATCTTCCACTCGATAGCAGATGGTTACTTCTTGCTCCTATTCATCTTGAAGAAGGCAGACAATTAGAAGATAAACTAAAAGTTCTTTTACAGCAAGGTTTTGCCCGTATCTTGGTTGATAATGAAATGGTTCGTTTGGACGAGTTTTCTTCTTCAGATTTACATCAATTAGACAATAAAGATATTTTATTGATCATTGACCGTATTGTTGTAAAAGAGGAAGAGGAATTTTATAACCGTCTGGCTGATGCTGTACAAACTGCTTTTTTTGAAGGAAAAGGAATTTGTTACTTGCAGGAATTAAATGCCGAAAAGAGATTTTCTTATTCTAATAATTTTGAGCTTGACGGAATGACTTTTCTGGAGCCAAATGTGCATTTATTCAGTTTCAACAATCCGTATGGAGCTTGCCCTGTTTGTGAAGGGTATGGAAATATAATTGGCATTGATGGTGATCTGGTTGTTCCGAACACTTCATTATCCATTTATGAAAGCGCTATTTATCCATGGCGAGGCGAAAGCATGAGCTGGTACAAAGATGAATTGGTCAAACATGCTTATAAATTTGATTTCCCAATTCACAAACCCTATTTTCAATTAACAGACGAACAGAAAGATTTAATTTGGACAGGAAATCAGTATTTTCAAGGACTTAATGATTTCTTTAGAGAATTAGAAGAAAAAAATTACAAGATTCAAAATCGTGTAATGCTATCTCGTTACCGAGGAAAAACAAAATGTCATGTTTGCAAAGGCAAACGTCTGCGCGAAGAAGCTTCTTACGTAAAAATAAACGGGAAAACGGTTTCTGACTTAGTAGATTTACCAATTAAACATTTGGTTACTTTCTTCAAAAACATTGAATTAAATCAGTACGAACAGCAGATTGCTAAACGTTTGATGGTTGAAATTAATAATCGTTTATCTTTTTTAACCGAAGTTGGATTGGATTATCTTACTTTAAATAGAAATTCTGCTACACTTTCTGGAGGAGAATCGCAGCGTATTAATCTAGCGACTTCGCTTGGAAGTAGTTTGGTTGGATCGATGTATATTTTGGATGAGCCAAGTATAGGTCTGCATCCCAAAGATTCTGAAAGACTGATCAAAGTACTGCTTTCTCTTCGTGATCTTGGCAACACTGTAATTGTGGTTGAACATGACGAAGATATTATGAAAGCTGCCGATATGATTATCGATATTGGTCCCGAAGCTGGAACTTTTGGAGGTAAATTGGTTGCGCAAGGAACTTATGATGAAATTTTGAAATCTGATTCTTTGACAGCAAAATATTTAAATGGCGATTTAGAAATTTCTGTTCCAAAGAAAAGAAGAAAATTCAAAAATCATATTGACATCATTGGCGCACGCGAAAATAACTTAAAGAATATTAATGTCACTTTTCCTTTAGACGTTTTAACTGTTGTTACAGGAGTTTCTGGAAGTGGAAAAAGTACTTTGATTAAGAAAATTTTATTTCCAGCTGTTCAGAAAAAACTAGAAAGTGCCTCTGAAAAAGCAGGACAATTTACTGAAATCGCAGGATCATTTTCGCAGATTAAACATATTGAGTATGTGGATCAAAATCCGATTGGAAGAAGTTCAAGATCTAATCCGGTTACCTATATCAAAGCATATGATGATATTCGTGATTTGTATGCTAAAGAAAAATTATCAAAAATAAGAGGTTATCAAGCCAAACATTTCTCTTTTAATGTTGACGGAGGACGATGCGAAACTTGTAAAGGAGAAGGCTCTATAAATGTCGAAATGGTCTTTATGGCCGATGTTTCGCTACCTTGTGAAACTTGTGGTGGAAAACGATTTAAAAAAGAAATTCTAGAGGTTACTTTTGACAATCAAAACATCAATGACATTCTTACCATGACAATTGACGATGCGATTGCCTTTTTCGAAAAAAACAAACAGGCTAAAATCACTCAAAAATTGCAGCCTCTTCAAGATGTAGGTTTAGGATATGTTCAGTTAGGGCAATCTTCTTCTACACTTTCTGGTGGAGAAGCACAGCGTATTAAATTGGCTTCCTTTTTAGTGAAAGGAGCAACAAAAGACAAAGCATTATTTGTTTTTGATGAGCCAACAACTGGACTTCATTTTCATGATATTAAAAAGCTTTTAGCTTCGTTTGATGCCTTAATAGATAAAGGACATTCGATCATTGTAATCGAACACAACCTTGATTTGATCAAATGCGCCGATTGGATACTTGATTTAGGTCCAGAAGGCGGAGAAAACGGAGGTCATTTATTGGCATCTGGAACTCCAGAAGATATTGTAAAAGTAAAAGAATCGGTAACGGGAATTTACTTAAAAGACAAACTATAAATCTTACCCGTTTTTAAATAACAAAGCCATAAGTGCAATTGATTAATTTGCATTTATGGCTCTATTTATTTCTCGTTTTTTAGCTTTCTTATGCTACCAAACATCTTTCCTCAAAAGGAAGACCATCTTCGTCAATAGCTACTAAAATCTTTTTTTGTTTTGAAGCTTCAAAGGTTAAGTACAGCCATGCAAATGACCATAAACCTAGAGTTAAACAAAAAATCAAAAAATTCAAACTGTGATTAACCACTTTACCACCTTTAGATAAAACCGCGAAAAGCAATTCATCATTTCTTTCTTCTAAAGTAAATCCATTATGAACTTTGGTTGATATCATATTAGAAAATACTTGCATGCTTTGTTCATGGCTGAGATGATTGTACTTCATAATTTCTAATCTACAATTAATTCTGGTTACACTTTATTCGTAATTTCCTTCAAAACTATTTAATTCCTAACAATATATAAACAACTAGATTTAGTCGTTTTATTAGAAAAAAAACTGAGTTTTGAGCAAAGTACTGACAAACATTCATGATAAAGTTAATTTTTATTCGATTAATTACAAAGTATTCATGTGTTAAAGTTTTAAAATTTAATTACTCGTTATCAATTATTTAACCTTTGCTTTTAATATTAAAAACAGGAGATTCATAATCTTCTTTTAAATAATTAGGCGGAATTGTTGTTGTGTTTCCATCTCGTAAAGCACTGTAATGAGGCGACATAATCTCTATACCTGCAGCATTAAAAGAATCTTGAATATTTTGATGAAGTGAAGAATAAATCCTAGGTTGTTTGGTTGGTTCTTTGGTATAAACATTTATTTGATACGAAACATAAAAATCATCTAAACTGGTTTGAAGCACAAATGGTTTAGGTTCTTTTTCTGTCATTTCCGTTTTTAAAGCGGCATCAATCAAGGCGGCATAAATGTCTTTCCAAGGAACATCATATCCAATTGTCACTGTGGTATGTATTAGCAATCCGTTTGTGGACTGATTTGTATTTGCTGAAAAATTGGTAGAAGTGCTCGATAAAACGGTAGCGTTCGGAATTGTTATATCTTCAAATTTTGGTGTTCTGATTCTGGTGACCAAGGCCGTTTTTTCAATTACTTCACCGCTTACATCTCCAATTTTTATAAAGTCCCCAATTTTAAACGGACGCATATAGGTAATAACCAAACCTGCAACCATATTGGCGATAGCATTAGAAGAACCGAGCGAGAATAATACTCCGACAAATACAGAAACACCCTTAAAAATAGGTGAATCTGAACCTGGCAAATACGGAAAAATAATCACCAGCATAAAAGCGTACATTAAAAGTCTGATCACGTTGAATGTCGGTAATGCCCAATCACTATAAAAGCCATCAATTTTAATTTTTTCTGATTTTATTTCATAAAAGAAAAACTTAATAACTTTAAGTGAATATTTAAAAATAATGATGATTACAATTATGGTAAACAAGCTTGGCAAAAAGCTGATAAATCCCATAAAAGCCAATTTAGCTGGCGTTAAAATCCATTTGAGCAATGTTGTTGTATAGTCTTTTGTAGCAGGAAATATGCTGAACAAAACAGGAAGCGAAAGATATACGATTAAAATAAGCGTAATTATTTTTATAATGCCAAAAAATCGAAGGAACAAAAATAACTGTTTGTCTGGAGATAATATATTAATTGAATTGTAACTGACTCCTTTAAAATACCTAGCTCTATTTTTTACAATATATCTTTTTATGAAATTGAAAACTTTCGATATCAAAAATAAGACTAATCCAATTATAATGGTTAATAATACCGTATAACCAATTCGTTTAGGAAGCTGCGAATAATTTTCATTCTGATAAATTATTGCACTTTTAATTTTAGCCAAATTACGATTAGCAATCGCACTTACCGTACTGTTTTCCGCTTTCGCATCGGCTTCCAAAACAGACATTATCACCAAATCGCTCTGGTAAACAATATCCATAGAAACATCGGAAGGAATGATTTTTATAGAGTCTTTTTCGAAGAATGACTCATTATAAAGCCTTTTAATCTTATTGGTAATATATTGCGCTCTTTCTTTTGCAGAAAAAGAACCGACATTATGATATACTAGAAAAAGTGTATCGTTAAAAGGCTTTACAGGATAACCTTTTAATTTTACCGTTACTTCTTCTTTTTCAGAATTTTTCAGATTTTTGGTCTGGGCCATTACTGAAATAGAAAACAAAACAAAAAAGAAAGCTAATAACCTAAGTACTGTTATTTTCATATTCTATTAGAAATAAATTAGTTATCCTTTCTAACAAATATAAAAACAAAAAAGCTACGATTTTTAAATTACTTTCTTTTTTACAGAAAAATCAGATCAAATTTTAAAACCTAATTTTTTAAAAATTGAATCTATAACATTATTGATATCTGGTGAAATCTTAAACTTATAATTCAAGTACAGATATAAAATAGTTACTAATATCGATTTTAAAGCAATACTGATTAATTGAAAAAATGGAAATTCCCAAAAATAAAACAATAAAAACAATGCAAAGGTTAAGAGCATCGAATGAATAGTCTGTTTTGTAAAAGGGTATAAATGAAGTTTTTTCACCACAAAAAGCAGTTTTGCCAAACTATACAAAGTAATAGACAAAAGTGTTGCAAAGGCAGAACCAAAAATCCCGAAAATCGGAATAAATATCATGTTTAGAATTACAGTCAGAACAACAAGCATTAATCCTAAATACAATACCATACGGTAATATTTGGTATTGAAAATAATAGCGTTATTATTTCCTAAAATCAAGTCAAAATACTTAGAAAGACCAATCATAAATACAACTGAAATACCTCCGCTGTATTCTTTTGGAACCAATTCATACAATTGATGAATGTTCACAAAAATACACAGCATTACAAATCCACCGACAATCTGTAAGTTAATTGACGTCTTTTTGTACAGCAGATTTAATTCGTCATGTTTGTTTTCATGCATTAATTTGGCCGTAATCGGGTACACAATCTGATGCATGGCACGGCTCGGCACTGAAATAACCAAAGCGATATAAGTAGCAACTGAATAATAAGCAATATTTTCAATCTTCATGTATTGATTGAGCATCAGCTTATCTCCATCCAGAAGCAAATTGGCAACGCTTCCTGACAAGATAATATAAAAAGTATACTCCATTACACTTTTTACATTTTCTGGTATTGTAATCTGGAAATTCGGCTTTTTAATGTAAAATGCATAAAACATTGTGACAATAAAAGCCAGAAAATAAATACCTGCCGTTACGTAAACAAATTCAACCAAACTAATCCAATTGAAATACAATCCGATCAAAGCAAATGTAGAAAGCAGTCTTAAACCGACTTCTTTAATAAAGTTTCCAAAAACAGAATGCATATGCACTCTTGCCCAAGCGTAAAATATCTCAAAATAGGCCATGCAGATTCCAATAAACGGAATAAGAAGCATGAACTCACGAACAACTGGGTTCTCTTTAGAAACAAAATCGGTTATATCGTCGTAGAAGAAGATTCCGATAAGCCCTAACGGAATACACATTAAAATGGGAAACAGTGCTGTAAAAGACAAAAACTGCTCTCTTTCTTCTTCTGTTTCATACTGCGAATAAAACTTTACAAGCGTATTCTGCATTCCAATTGCAAACAAAGGCATAATTACGTTTGCTGCAGAAGTAACATAATTGGTTAATGCGTAATAAGTTGCTCCAAGAAAAACAGGATAAAGGTATAATGTATTAATGGCTCCGATACCAAAACCAATGTATGTAATTATAGTGTTTTTAAAAGACTGATTTAAGACAATACCCATTTCTTGAGTTTAGATTGTATTTTATTTTTAAATGATTATCCTCTAATCAGCTGTGCTAATTGTTTGGTTAGGTTTTTTCTTGAATATTGCTGTAAACCAATTCCATGCGATTGTAATTTCCCTTCCAAAAACTGATTAAAAAAGTCCAAAATTACACTTTTTAACTTCGCTTTTTCAGAATAATCAAAAAATACTCCAGTATTGGTCTCCGTAACGATATCGGCAAAGTCTGAACCTTGAGGCCCGATAGCGATTATCGGACGGTTTGAGACCATATATTCAAACAATTTTCCTGGAATAATACTTTTAGTATCTTCAGAATTAATTTCTATTAAAAGTAAAACCTGAGATTTTCTTTGATGCTCAACGGCTTCTTTGTGAGAAACGTAACCCACTAAATTCAAATAATCATTTAAATGATGCTCTTGAATAGCATCTAGAACTTCTTGACTTACTGCTCCAATTAATTTTATTTCTAAATGTGCCTTAAATTCTGAAACTTCTTGCAACAACTCCACTAAAACCTCCCATAAAAATGGCGGATTTCTATCAGACAAAAATGAACCAATATGGGCTAAGGTAAATTTAGTGTCTAGCGTCTGTTTTTCGACAGTTTCAACATCGTAACCGTTTGTGATTACCGTAATTGGCTTATTGGTAATAGCCTCAAATTCAGCTTTTGTAGTTTTACTTGTTACAATGATTTCGTCTGCAGAATTAAGCACTTTGTGTTCTAAGTTCTTATGTTTTTTTTCGGCATAAGAAGATAAACGAAGCGCTTTATGATACCCAATTGTTGTCCAAGGATCGCGAAAATCAGCGAACCATTTCACTTTTAATTTTTGCTGTAATTCTAAACCAATTAAGTGCAAACTGTGTGGCGGCCCAGAAGTTACAATCGTATCAATATTATTTTCCTTAATGTATTTTTCTAAATAAGAAACTGATGGTTTTACCCAAAACACACGTGCATCTGGAATAAAAAGATTTCCACGAACCCAAAGAAACGTTTTATCCAAAAAAGTCTGTTTTTTCTTTTGCGGAAAAATCCCTGAACTGATTTTCTTGGTTTTATTTTTAGAAAAAATAGAAGCCAATTGATAAGGCTCCCATATTTTATTCTTTAGAACGATTACTTTATCTGATATTTCACTTACCAAACCTTCATCAACAATTGGATAAGTTGGGTTTTCTGGAACATAAACTATTGGTTGTACATCAAATTCAGGCAGATATTTTACAAATTTCAGCCAACGCTGTACACCAGGCCCTCCCGCAGGTGGAAAATAATAGGTAATTATTAAAAGTTTTTTTTGTTCCATATTTAAATTACACAGAGATTCACAAAGTCAACACTGAGTATCGCAAAGATTTTTTTTTAATTATTTTGAGTATCTCTGTGACTTTTTTGCGAATCTTTGCGGTAGAATTTCTCAAAATAAATCCCTCCAGCTAAAAGCAACAACATTCCGATTGAGCTTATTAACGTAATGGTTCCTCCAGTTTGAATAATCTGAGGCTCGAATTTAAATTCAATAGTATGTTTTCCTGCAGGAATTTCCATTGCTCTCAAAACATAATCAACAGGGAAATGATCTGTTAGTTTACCATCAATATAAGCGTTCCATCCATTTTTATAATACATTTCAGAGAAAACAGCTAAACCATCTCCGCTATTTTCAGATTTGTATTTGATATAATTTGGTTTGTATTCTACTACTTTTATCGTTCCAGTTGTATCCCAAGGCTTTTTTAGACGAGCGTTCGGGAATTTACCTTCATGTTCGTGAACATTGAAAACTGCCACTTTTTTAGTGTCTAAAGTGTTTAGCGCTTTCATTACATCGTCTGGTTTATTTACCAGTTTTACTGCACCCACAAACCAAGCATTTCCGTTAGCGTCTGGATTAACAGCAGGAATTTGGTTTCCATCCTTATCTACTTGAATTACATACTTAACATTTAACATATTTAGTATTTCAAGGTTATTTTTAGCAATTTGATAATCGTACAATTGCTGCATCCTTCTAGGTCTTACAGCACTATAACCTCCAATTGTTTTATGGAAATAAGAAGATCTACCTTGCAATTGTCCCTGAAGGTCAAACACACGATAAACCGAAGTGTCTTTTAATATCTGAGAATCTGCCTGCGTTTCTTGAAAAGGAGCTGCAATCTGAACAGGGCTGACAAAATCTTTGGCAGAAACGTATTTTTTATCTACAAAGAATAAATCAAAAATCATTACCAACCCAACTACAACTAAAGTAGTTGTCTGAGAGAATTTATTCTTTACAAACATCCAAAGCACTACAAATGTCACTATAATTAAGAATCCAGATCTTAGTAAATCTGCATAATACATCGTCATTCTGTCTTCTTTTAAAGCATCAACGAAACCTGGCCCGTAACTTTCTAAGAAATATTGATCACTAGTTCCTGTAAAATGGAAGAAACTTTTAGCAATTAGCAAAATAACAAGTATTCCTAAACCAAAAACGCCTGTTTGCACTAATGCTTTCTGCTGCAATTTTGGCTCATCTTTAGCTTTAAAGAATGATTGTAATCCCATAACGGCTAAAACAGGGAAACATAATTCTAAAATAACCTGAATTGAAGATACAGCTCTAAATTTATCGTAAAGAGGAACATATTCTATAAAAAAGTCTGTCAATAAAGAGAAGTTTTTCCCCCAAGAAAGCACCAAAGTAAAAAGTGCTCCGGTAAGAAAAACATATTTAATCTTTCTTTCATCTATAAATAAAGCTAAAACTGCTAAAAAGAAAACTACAGCTCCAATATAAGCTGGTGCAGAAACGATTGGCTGATCTCCCCAATACGTTGGCATTCCAGAAACAAAATCCTGAGCTTGAGATGCAGGAACTCCCTGCTCAAGCATAAATGCATACATGCGGCTATCTGTACCCACGTTTTCGTGACTTGAACCTCCAAAAATTCTTGGTGCAATTAAATTTAAACTTTCTGCAATACCATAACTATATTCTGTAATATAATCTGTAGTCATAGAAGCAGTCGTTTCATTTTTAGATCCGTCTGGATTAAAAGTCAACTCGCTTTTATCTCTGATACTGTATTTAGCATATTCGTTGGTTGCCATTAAATTACCTGCATTGGCACCTAAGGCAAAAATCCCTGCAACTAATAAAACTCCACAAGAAATTAGAAGTCCTTTAAAATCTTTTTCTTTAATAAAATTGTAAGCATAATAACCTGAAAGTATCAATAAGAAAATCAATAAATAATAGGTCATTTGGAAGTGATTGGCACTAATTTCTAGTGCTACGGCAAACATGGTGAGCAGACCTCCCTTAATATACTTCTTCTGAAAGACGAGTATAAACCCAGCAATCACCAAAGGCATATAGGCAATAGCATGCGCTTTAGCATTATGCCCAACTCCTAAAATAATGATCATATAGGTTGAAAAACCAAACGCAATTGAACCTATAAAGGCTTTTAAAGGATCTGTTTTTAAAACCAATAATAAGCCATAAAAACCAAGGAAATATAAAAATAAGTAATCTGCAGGACGCGGAAGAAAACGCAGTACGTCATCAACTTTACCAATAAAATCGTTTGGATAATTTGCTCCAAGCTGATAGGTTGGCATACCTCCAAAAGCAGAGTTTGTCCAATAAGGTTCAGCATTTTCCGTTGCTCTAAAATCGTTTTGCTCTTTTGCCATTCCGGTGTATTGAGCAATATCAGACTGGAAGATTTGCTTTCCTTGCAGAACTGGATAAAAATAAATTAACGAAACAAAAATAAAGCCCAAGATAACAAGGGCATGCGGATAGAACTTATTTACTATTTTCAATTTTGGCTAGTTTGGGTTAAAATGAATCCTAAATTTTCAGGACACAAATCTAATCTATTTCTTCGTAATCGACATACTCTCCCACTTTTTTGGTTTCGCGCGGGTTTTTAGCATTAGCGGTATTAATGATTATTTCATCATTATTATTTGTATATTGTTTGTTCTGATACGTATTGCTTTGATTATACTGCTGTTGCTGTCTTTGAAAATTTTCACTAGCATTTTCTACCGCCTTTTTTACCAATACTGGCAAAAAGATTCTAGCTAAAAATTTAAAAATGTAATAAAAAGCTATAACCCACATGATGGTTTTAAACAAACCTGAAAATGATGCTTCTTGCATAACTATATATTTTTTTCCAAAATTAATAAATCCATTCCTTAAAAATAAAATATGAATCTTAAATAAATAATAAAATATGTACATTTGAAATGCGTTATTATTTTTTAATCCAAAAAAAATTATATGTCCAAAATTAAAAACTTACTTGCCCCGGTACTTTTTTTTATTCCACAACTGTTTTTTGCACAATACACTGATGTTATTAATTCCAACCGCCCAGGAGAAACCATGTCAGCATATGCTGTCGGAAAATCTGTAATTCAGGCCGAACTTGGTGTTTATGGCATTAAAGAAAAGCACGATTTATTAGATTACGACGCCAGCGGATTTGGTACAGATTTAACCCTAAGATATGGCGCTTTTTTAGAACAGCTAGAGTTTGTTGTAGATTTACAATATCAAACAGAAAACTTTGATACTCCGTATACTAGTTACAAAAAGAATAATTTCAGACAAACGGTTTTAGGAGCTAAATATCTTATTTATGATCCATACAAAAACTATAAGAGAGAAGTAAACATTTACAGCTATAGAGCCAATCGTAATTTTCAATGGCGCGAATTAATTCCAGCGGTTTCGGTTTTTGCTGGAGCTAATTTTGTTGGCGCAAATAATCCGTACTATTTTTCTCCAGATGGAGCTATTTCACCTAAAGTTTCATTGATCACGCAAAACTTGCTAGGAGGCGGATCTTGGGTGTTTGTAACTAATATTTTTGCAGATTATATCAGTACAGACTATCCAAGTTACGGATATATCTTAACTTTGACGCACGGATTCAATGATAGATGGTCTGGTTTTATTGAAAACCAAGGACATAAAAGTGATTTTTATAGCGATTCAATCCTTCGTGCTGGAGCTGCTTTTTTGCTATCTTCGAATATGCAGGTTGATGCTTCTATAAGTACTAATTTCAAAAACACACCATCTATTGTATATGGAGGCGTTGGTGTATCATGGCGTTATGACGGATGGTACAAAGAAAAACAAATTGAAAACAAAGCGGCAGATAGAGCTAAAAAGAATCCTGACAACGAGAAAAAAGTTGATTATCAGGAAAAAGAAAGAAAACGTAAAGCAAAATACGAATAAAGCATAAATAACTAGATCCTTTTTTAAGGACTTTCAATACCACCTAATGATTACAATTAAAGAAGCCAAAAGCAAGAAAGAATTAACCGAATACATTAAATTTCCTTTCTCATTATATAAGGACAATCCGTATTGGGTACCACCTATCATTTCAGACGAGTTGGAATCTTTTGACAAAACCAAAAATCCTGCATTTGATAATGCTGAAGCTTATTTTTATCTAGCATACAGAGACAATAAAATTGTTGGCCGTATTACTGCCATTATCAATTGGTCTGAAGTTAATAATCAGCATAAAAGAAAAGTTCGTTTTGGATGGTTTGATGTAATTGATGATATTGAAGTTACAAAAGCACTTCTAGAAAAAGTTTATGAATTAGGAAGAAAACACAACTTAGAGCATGCTGAAGGCCCAATGGGATTCTCAAATCTAGACAAAGTTGGTGTTCTTACCGAAGGTTATGATCAGGTTGGAACCATGATTACTTGGTATAATCATCCTTATTATGTAACTCATTTTGAACAATTAGGATTTCAGGTTGAAAAACAATATATCGAAAGTATCTTCCCTTTTTCAAATGTAAAACCAGAGTTCTTTCAGAAAGCTGTGGCTTTAATCAAAAAACGTTACGAAGTAAGATCTCTAACTTTTACCAAAACAAAAGACATTATGCCTCACGTAGACAAAATGTTTGATTTGTTTAATGAATCTTACGAGAAACTGGCTTCGTTTGTAGCGATTTCTGATATACAGAAAGAATATTTCAAAAAGAAATACATCAGTTTCATCAATCCAGAATATATTAAGTTTGTTGTTGATAAAGATGATAATTTAGTCGCTTTTAGCATTGTAATGCCAAGTTTTACAGAAGCACTGCAAAAAATAAAAGGAAAATTATTTCCGTTTGGTTTTCTACAATTATTAAAGGCTAAAAAACACAGTAAAGATGTTGTTTTTTATTTAATTGGTGTCCATCCAGATTACCAGAACAAAGGTGTAACGGCATTAATTTTTGATGAATATTACAAAACTTTTTCAGAAAAAGGAATTAGAAATTGCATTAGAACTCCAGAATTATTAGAAAATAATGCAATCCATTTGCTTTGGAAAAACTTTGATCCAGTTATTCACTGTCAGAGAAAGACTTATTTGAAGAATCTTTAATTTTAGTTTTTAGTCACGGTCACAGTTTTCAGTTTTAGAAAATTAACTATAAAAAAAATCCATTCGCCCCCAAACGAATGGATTTTTCACTTTTATAAAACACATCATTACTCTACTTTGCAATCCACTTTTACCAAAGTATTTTTTGGATCAAATTTCAGTTTTGATTTATCTTTAAAAGAAACCTTATCATTAGCGGTTACCACGTCGCCGTATCCTTCAATAAAAGTTCCATCTTTTTGTAGAAAAGCAACTTCTCTTACAGATGAAACTCCTTCCGAATTAAAGGTATAATCAGCAATTAAAGTATCGCCTTTCATGTTCCCGATTAAGGTTCCCTCGTTTTTATCTTTTCCAACCAAATTATAGCTTAATTTTCCGTTTACTTCCTGATGGGAATTAACATTAAAACTCATTTCTATAATACTTCCGTTCAATCGCCAAGCATAACATTGATCTCCCGCAGGCTCTACAAGTTCAGCTTCTTTTGGCGGACTAGGTGTAATTTGTACTGGCTCTATTGTCGTTGTTTCTTTTTTACAAGAAGCAAAAACCGACAAGGAAAGTACAGCTATTAGTGTTAGTACTTTTTTCATAATTCTTTATTTTTATTTTGTGATTATGACATAAAGTTACCTCAAATAAAAAAAAATCCATTCGTAGAACGAATGGATTTTTTTACATAATTCCCACTTAAGGAAATCTATTTTTACAAGAATTTACGAAACGTCAACAGTTGTGCGTTCAGCAATTTCTTTATAAGTTCCGTTAACTAATTTCTCACGGATCGCTTCAAATGCTGTTAAAGTCTCTTCAATATCGGCTAAAGTGTGAGAAGCAGTTGGAATCATTCTTAACAAAATAATTCCTTTTGGAATAACTGGATAAACCACAATAGAAAGGAAAATTCCGTAATTTTCTCTTAAATCGTTTACCATTACCATAGCTTCCGGAATACTTCCTTCTAAGTAAACTGGCGTAATACAAGTATTGGTATCTCCAATGTTAAATCCTTTTTCTTTAAGACCGCTTTGCAATGCATTTACGTTTTCCCAAAGTTTATCTTTAATTGCAGAAGATTTACGCAATAACTCTAAACGTTTTAAAGAACCAATTGTTTGAATCATTGGTAAAGCTTTAGCAAACATTTGAGAACGTAAGTTGTATTTCAAGTAATCGATAACTGTTTTATCAGCCGCTACAAAAGCACCGATGTTAGCCATAGATTTTGCAAAAGTAGAGAAGTAAACATCAATTTGATCTTGAACTCCTTGCTCCTCACCTGCTCCGGCACCAGTTTTACCTAAAGTACCAAAACCGTGAGCATCATCTACTAATAATCTGAAATTGTATTTTTTCTTTAATTCAGCAATTTCTTTTAATTTTCCTTGCTGTCCGCGCATTCCAAAAACACCTTCAGTAATGAATAAAATACCTCCGCCTGTTTCTTCTGCCATTTTAGTAGCACGCTGCAGGTTTTTCTCCATACTTTCCAAATCATTGTGTTTGTATGTGAAACGTTTACCCATATGCAAACGAACACCATCAATGATACAAGCATGTGAATCTACATCATAAACAATAATGTCATTTTTAGTAACCAAAGCATCAATAATAGACACCATTCCTTGGTAACCAAAATTTAATAAATAAGCAGATTCTTTCATTACGAACTCTGCCAATTCATTCTCTAATTGTTCGTGGTACGTAGTGTGTCCAGACATCATACGAGCTCCCATCGGATACGCTGCACCAAATTGAATTGCTGCATCAGTATCTGCCTGACGAACTTCTGGATGATTGGCTAAACCTAAATAATCATTTAAACTCCAGTTTAAAATATTTTTTCCGTGAAATTGCATTCTAGGACCCAACTCTCCTTCTAACTTTGGGAAAACATAATAACCTTCTGCTTGAGAAGCCCATTTTCCTAAAGGTCCTTTATTGTCCTGAATTCTTTCGAATAAATCTTTTACCATAATATATGTAGTAATTTTTTTTACTTAATCAGCGAGCAAAAATAATCATTATTAATTTAAAATGAAGAGCCTCAATTATTTTTATTAAAAAATATTCTGTCACAAAAGAAATATAAGATTTTACATCTATTTATTTAATCCATAAAAAGCCCCTTAGCTCTGTAATTGTGTAAAAACATGATTAATATCATAATAAAGGACAAATAAGTCTTTTATTTTTGTTTAGAAATTTAACGCAAAACTAAATCTAAATATATCATGAAAAGAACTATCAAAATCTGGATTAAAACGAGCTTTCTTATCTGCACGTTATTTATGTTGCTCATTTTAGGAAGCTGCAAAAAAAATGAAGACAAGTCGTATGCAAATATTATGACTGAAGGAGAAATGGATGCCGAACTTACATCTCCTCCTCATGTTCCTAAACCAGTCGGAAGCAGAACAGCGATGAAACTGAAACTAAACATGGAAATTAAAGAACAAGAAGGAACAATGACTGATGGAGTAAAATATACCTATTGGACATTTGGAGGTTCTGTTCCAGGAAGCTTTATTAGAACTCGTGTTGGCGATGAAGTTGAATTTCACTTAAAAAACCATCCTGATAACAAATTGCCTCACAATATCGATTTACATGCCGTAACTGGTCCAGGTGGTGGAGCAACCTCATCTCTTGTAGCTCCAGGACACGAAAAAGTATTCAGCTTTAAAGTTATAAATCCTGGATTGTATGTTTATCACTGTGCTACTGCTCCCGTGGGAATGCACATTGCAAATGGTATGTACGGATTAATTTTGGTTGAGCCAGAAGGCGGACTTCCTCCTGTTGATAAAGAATACTATGTAATGCAGGGTGATTTTTATACTCAAGGCGAATATGGTGCAAAAGGTCTTCAGCCGTTTGACATGAATAAAGCGGTGAAAGAAACTCCTGATTATGTAGTGTTTAACGGAAAAGTGGGATCATTAACAAATGGAAATGAATTGACTGCTAAAGTTGGCGAAACTGTTCGTTTGTTTGTTGGAAATGGCGGGCCTAATTTAGTTTCTTCTTTCCACGTTATTGGAGAAATATTTGACAATGTGCATGTTGAAGGTGGAAGTACAGTAAATAAAAATGTTCAGACTACTTTAATTCCTGCAGGTGGTGCGGCAATTGTAGATTTTAAAGTAGAAACTCCAGGAACTTTCATTTTAGTTGATCACTCTATTTTTAGAGCATTTAATAAAGGGGCTTTAGGAATGCTTAAAGTTGAAGGAAAAGAAAATAAAAACATTTACTCAGGAACCATTCAAGAGGGTATTTACTTGCCTGAAGGCGGAACAATACAAAAAATGCCAGGAACCTCAACTGCAAAAGTTGCAGTTCCGAAACGTACTGTTGAAGAGAAAGTTAAAATTGGTAAAGAAATCTTTGGAACCACATGTTTCGCTTGCCACCAATCTGAAGGACAAGGAATTCCAAGTACTTTTCCTCCTCTAGCAAAATCAGATTATTTAAATGCCGATTCTAAACGTGCAATTAAAACAATTCTTCATGGTTTAACTGGAGAAGTAACCGTTAACGGTAAAAAATACAACAACGTAATGCCTGCTCAAAATTTATCTGATGATGAAATCGCAAATGTATTGACTTACATTTATAATAGCTGGGGCAACAATAAAACAGAAGTCACACCAGAAATGGTTAAAGCTTTACGATAACAGCAAAACTCCTAGAATGAAAAAATACATTTTCATACTTACAATTTTCTTTTTCTCTGCGGTTAGTGTCATGAAGGCTCAGGAAAAAGGGATGGCATTCATAAAAGAGGGATCTTATGTCCCTCTTTATGGAGCTGTTTCTCAAAAACCTGTTATAGTAAAACCTTTTTTCATAGACATTTACCCTGTAACCAATAGCGAGTTTTTAGAATTTGTCAAAAAAAATCCTTCTTATCAAAAATCTAAGATTAAAGGAATTTTTGCTGATAAAAGCTATTTGTCTTATTGGACAACTGATTTTGATTTTGGAAATGCCAATTCTAAATCGCCAGTAACAAGTGTATCTTGGTTTGCAGCAAAAAAGTACTGTGAATGTCAAGGAAAACGATTAGCGACAATGGATGAATGGGAATATGTAGCAATGGCCGACACCAGAAAAATCGATGCGCGGACCAAAAAAGAATTCAACGAATATATTTTGTCTTGGTATGAGAAATCGAGAACGTATGAAAATGAAATTGGAAAAACTTTTAAAAATTATTGGGGCGTTTACGATATGCACGGTTTAGTTTGGGAATGGACTTCTGATTTTAATAGTATCTTTTTATCAGGAGAGTCGAGAAAAGATAAAAGCACCGATAAAAATCTCTTCTGCGGAAGCGCTTCTGTAAATGCATCCGATTTAATGGATTATGCCGCATTTATGCGCTATGCATTCAGAGGAAGCTTGAAAGCACAGTATTCTACACGAAATCTTGGATTTAGATGTGCCAGCGCGACAAAACCGAAAATCTAATTTAAAATTATTTTATAATGAAAAAAATAGCAGTTGCTTTTCTTCTCTTATTCTCGCTTTACAGTTGCAAAGAGTCTGATAAAAAAGAAGTAAAAGCAGAAACAAAAAAGGAAATCAGCGATTTATCAATTTACAACCTGCCTTCTAAATGGACAACACAAGATGGAAAAGATATTGAATTAAAATCACTTAGAGGAAATGTTTTGGTAATGGTGATGATTTATACCAGTTGCAAATCGGCTTGCCCTAGATTAGTTGCCGATATGCGGGATATAGAGTCAAAACTGGAGAAAAAAACCAAACAGCATGTCAAATTGATTTTGGTCAGTATTGATCCTAATACAGATACACCCGAAAGATTAAAATCGTTTGCAATTGAAAATAAAATGAATCAAGATCCTTGGATTTTCCTTCGTTCAACTGAAGAAAACACCCGTGAATTTGCAGCTGTTTTAGCTGTAAATTATAAGAAAATTTCTCCAATAGATTTTTCGCATTCAAACATCATAAGTGTTTTTAATCCAGAAGGAGAATTAGTATTTCAACAGGAAGGTTTAGGCGTAAATAATGAAAAAACAATTGAAGCAATAAATCTAGAAGCTGGAAAAATATAGATATTTAAATAGGTTAATTAGTAGAAACAAGAGTACAATTTCTAAGCAGAAATTGACTCTTGTTTTTTATTTAAAAAGCTAAGTCAAGCTTCGGAGAAGCGAAATATTTATAGAAAACATTTGACGAAGATAAAAAGCTCCAGCGGAGCGAAATATTTATCAGGTTAACAAATTATATTCTTAATATCATTCTATAAATATGTCGCTCCGCTGGAGCTCTCTATGTAGTTGATCTAGATTTTTCTAGAAATATTTCGCTTCTCCGAAGCTTTACAATATGTCATCTCTCTGCTATAAATATGCCTTCTCGCGGAGACTTAGATACTATGGAAATATGATTTTCGTTTAATTATTGAAGTCATTATTAAAACCAATCCCAAAACCAAAAGAATACTAAAAATCAAAATACTTTGAAAATATCCTGGAATACTTCCTTCTCCAAAAAAGAAGAACCAACCTTGAAGAAACAACAAAACTTCTGTCAAAATATATCCCAAAATAAAAACCTTCACTCCTATTTTTAATAGGACAGAATTGGCAGAAAGCATTTTATTTTGAAGAAGAATTCCAAACAAAAATCCAGTTATGATTCCCAAAGTCGTTAAATGAATAAATCCAATAACAAAACTTCTAATTTGATGTGAAACTTCAGCTAAGTTTGGGAAAATAATCAGCATTTGAATTCCAACTTTCAAAAACAAAGAACATAAAGCCAAACTATAAACCATTTTAGTCGTTTTGTCTAAAGTATTTTTGAAATGATTTATTTGTGGTTGCAACATTTTATAGAAATAAATAAAAGCGCACAATTGAATTATAACTCCACAAACATTCATATAACTTAAAATATCATTTCCTATGAACCAGCGAACTGGAAAACAAACTGTCAATATCGTAGATATAACCATTAGAATGTAAAACTTCTTAAATTTTACCTCATCAATCTTTTCTTGAAATTGTTTTAAAAACAAAGCCAAAATTGCCAAAATAAACCAGCCGTTAAATTGAAAATGAAGAAAAAACTGAATCGCAATTTGATAAAAAGCGCTTTGTTTTCCTAAGGTACTTACAGCTGGTCCGAGGCACCAAACTCCACAAGTTGACAAAATCATAAATAGAATCGAAACCGACAAAAGTCTTTGCGATGGAGATTTATCTCTTAGACTATCTTTCCAAACCAAACGGCAAAAAACATAACTGAGTAAAATATGCATTGTCGAAAAAATAATGGAAAACAAAGCATAGCCCTGAATTGGAAAAGCGATCATCATTCCAATAACAGAAAATTCAGTCAGCCAAAATAAGCGGTTGTAAATAGGTTTCTGACTTTTTTCTTCCGGAATAAAAAAATGAACAATCAAAACATAAACGATCAAATAAACCCAGCCTAACATGGCAACATGCGAATGTGCGTGAAGCAGAAAACTGTAGTTTAAAAAATCCAAGGGAAAGAGATACATAAGGCGCATTAATAATCCGAAAACGCAAGCCATCAGAAAATTAAAAAAACAGCAAAGTATCCACGCTTTTTGAGAATTCATATTATAACTTTTAAACACATTAAACAGTTAAACCATATAAGTAATATAAGAAATTATAAGGTTTGCTAAAATGAACTTATATTCCTTATATGGTTTAAAAACAAAACACCGATAATTATCATTTTAGAAGATTATTACCGATGTTTTCAAACTATTAAAATTAACCTTTATTCTACTTCAACAAAGTCTTTTTCTAAAACAACTGCTTTTGGGAATAAGATATTATTTTCCAAATGAATGTGTTTATGCAAATCTGCTTCAAACTCTTTTAGCATTGCAAAAGTTACTCTGTAAGTTGTGCAAGCATCTGCTGGCGGAGTGTAATTATCGGTCAACGCAGCTATTTCTCTAAATCGCTCGCCTTCATTATCGTGTTCGTGCATCATCATCGCAATCGGATTTGAAACTGTTCCGAAAGATGGCTGAGATAAAATTCCATCAGATTCTTTTGTTTTCACCATTCTTTTTACAAAAGGAAACAATACCAATTCTTCTTTTTTCATGTGCTGAGATAACTCTCCGGCACAGCCAATAAACAGTTCGTTTATTTTAAATAATTCTGGATGATTTACGCCGTGCACTTTGCATAATTTATCTAAAAACGGAAGCAAAACGTTTGTTTTTTCTTCTACATAACGGTGATGCGTTTTCTCAATATAATCTGCCAATAAATCTAAGGGCCATGAATTAAAATCAATTGTTCCGCTGTTTTCTGATTGTACAACTTGTAATACATTTTCTAATAAAGTATCGGCATCAATATTTTGTTTTTCGCATACTTCAGTAACTGTTCGGTTTCCTTTGCAGCAAAAATCTATTCTGTATTTTGAAAATACTGCAGCCGTTCTAAAATCTTCAGCTACAAAAGATCCTATTGTTTTGTTTTTTAAATTTTCCATGATAATCTGTATTATATTTTGTGTGTTTTATTTTTTGTTTTTTAATGTCAGTTCAAATACAAACCAAGCCATTGTAATAAATCCGATTCCGAAAATAGAATCTCCAATAGCGCGAAGCCATTTTAAAGTAATCATTGTTGGCTGCTGCATTAATTCTGATGAACGAGCGTACCACATTCCGTGATTGATGCTTTCAATTGCCTGCCAAACTCCAATTGGTAATAAGCTTAGAATTGCCATTAGGAATAAACCAATATTTAGAGACCAGAAAGTAATTTTTAACAGCTTATTATTCCAGCTTACATTTCGGTATAAACTTCTGAGTACAAATAGTACCAGACCAATTCCTAGCATTCCGTAAACTCCAAACAATGCGGTATGTCCGTGTAAAGGCGTTGTATTTAAACCTTGAACATAGTACAATGCAATTGGCGGATTAATAATGAATCCGAAGATTCCGGCTCCAAGGAAATTCCAAAAGGCCACAGAAATCATGAAATAAATGGGCCATTTATAATCGGCAATCCATTGCGTTGATTTTGAGATTTTATAGTTTTGATATGCTTCGAATCCGATTAAAGTCAGCGGAACCACTTCTAAAGCACTGAATGTTGCCCCCAAAGCCATAATTGCTGTTGGTGTTCCAGAGAAATATAAGTGATGGAATGTTCCTAAAATACCTCCAGACATGAAAATAATGGTTGCAAAAAGAACATTTAGTGTTGCCGTTTTCGTTTTTAATAATCCCAAACGAACAAACAAGAATGCAATTACAACGGTAGCAAACACTTCAAAGAATCCTTCAACCCAAAGGTGAACTACCCACCATCTCCAATATTCTGCAATCGCTAAATTGGTCTGTCTTCCCCACATTAATCCAGCTCCATAAAACATGGCAATTGCAGTACAAGAAACTAAGAACAATATGATTAGGTTTTTCTCTGCTGTTTTTTTCTTTAAAACTGGAAGTAACGGACGAATCATTAAAGCCAGCCATAAAAACAATCCAACCAAAAGAAAAATCTGCCAGAAACGGCCTAAGTCAACGTATTCGTAACCTTGATGTCCGAACCAGAAATTCTGAACCAAATTCAGTTTTTGCATCACTCCAAACCATTGTCCAACCATTGAGCCTAAAACAATAATCAAAAGCGCAATAAACAGAAAGTTGATACCAAAACACTGAAATTTAGGATCTTTACCCGAAACTGCTGGAGCAATATATAGTCCTGTTGCCAGCCAAGCCGTTGCAATCCAGAAAATGGCCAATTGTGTGTGCCATGTTCGTGTTACAGCGTAAGGCAGAATTTTGTCAATTGGGATTCCGTATAAACCATTTCCTTCCACTCCGTAATGAGCAGTAATAATTCCGAAAACCATTTGCAGAACCATCAACAAACTCACAATCCAGAAATATTTGGTTACCAATCCCATAGATTTTGTCTTGCCCTGCTTGATAAGCGGATCTTCTTTTGGCAGCGGAAATTCTTCCTCTTCACCAGATTTTGCATGATAGAAAACTAAGATTCCAACACTTAAAATCAATAAAATAATACTTACTCCAGACCAAGCTAAAAGCTCTGTAGTGGCAGTATTTCCAACCAATTCATCTGACGGCCAGTTGTGTGTATACGAAATATCTCCATCAGGACGATTGGTAACTGTTGCCCAAGTTGCCCAGAAGAAAAAAGCATTCATTTTATGCATTCTTTCAACATCTTTAATAGAGTTTTTCGGAATCGCATATTCTTCTCTTAACTTATCAAATTGAGGATCATTTGTAAAAAGACCTTTATAATACTCGCTTAAATACTCAATCGCAGCCAAACGGTTTTCAGAAATGGTAAGCACTCCTGTTTCAGCATCATATCTATTGGTTCTTAAATCTTTCTGAAGACGAACCTTTAGAGCCGATTTTTTTTCGGCATCTAATTCATCATACTTCTGGTTAAAATCTTTCTTTGCGTAGATATCCAATATAAAAACAGCCTCTCTATGCAACCAATCTGCGGTCCAGTCTGGGGCCACATAGGCGCCGTGTCCCCAGATAGATCCCACTTCCTGGCCACCTATACTTTGCCAGATATTTTGTCCGTCTTTAATTTCGCTTTCGCTAAAGACAACTTTACCAGAATCGGTTACTATTTCTTTTGGAACTGGCGGTGCCTGCTGATAAATCTCGTAACCGTAATAACCAAGCACGGCAAATGATATACTCATTACCAATGCAAAAACTATCCATAATTTTTTTTCTCTTTTCATTTCTCTTGGGGGGAAATTAATTAATAAAAGACAAAATTATCTTTTATTTGTTTTTAAAAAAACTCCAAACCTATTTACAGCATTTGGAGTTTATGTTATTTACTCAACAATTAATACACCTTTCATCATGGCTACGTGACCAGGGAAAGAGCAAATAAATGGGTACGATCCTTTTTTATCAATTGTAAACTCGATTGTGTCTTCTTCTCCACCACCAATTAACTTAGTGTGTGCAATAATTGAAGCTTTTTCAGATTCCGGAATATAATCCGTTGCTTTGGCATCATTAGCTTTTAAAGCAAAAGCAGCTTGATCTGTTCCTTCTTGTAAAATCACTAAATTGTGTCCCATTGCTTCTTTCGGGATTTTACCAACGTGTTTCAAAGTCAATTTGATTGGTTTTCCGGCAACAGCTTTCAATTCATTTACATTAAATTGCATTTGGTCATTTCCTTCAATAACTAAAACATTTTCCTCTGTTGCTGCTGCTACAGGAGCTTGTTCTCCTTCTGTAGACGGCTCAGTTGTTTCTGTTTGATCAGCTGGAGCTGTTTCTTTTTTACCGCAAGAAATAACGGCTAAAAATCCCATTAGGATTAGTACTGAAATTTTGGTTTTTGTATTCATTTTTAAAATATTTAATAATATTAGTTGTTCGCATTTGTCGCTTTAAGAAAGAAATCTCCCGATTTTACATCAGAAGCTAGCTGTTCCAGAGTTGTGTTTTTAAGCATTTCTAACAGCAGTCCTCTTATTTTCTTAAACTCGTGATGAACGGGACAAGGATGTTCTTCCGAGCATTCTTTCAATCCTATTCCACAACCGCTGTATATTTTATTTCCGTCAATAGCATCTACAATCTGAATTAACTTTATTTTTTTCGATGTTTCTGGCGAAACTTCAAATCCGCCCCCAACTCCTTTTGTTGAATGAATTATGCCGCTTTTGGTTAAAATCTGCATAATCTTGGCTGTAAATGGTTCTGGCGAATCAATTTCTTTCGCAACATCTTTTATTCCAACCCTAATCCCTTTAGAAGATTTGGTTGCAATAAATATTGAAGCTCTTATTCCGTACTCACACGCTTTTGAAAACATACATTCCTAATTAATTCCACACAAAGATATACAGGTTTTAAATAAAAGACAAATTTATCTTTAATTATTTTTATAAAGATCAAATCTTATTTATAATGAAACTAATTAGTGCCAATAATTACACATATTCATCATTCAATTCTGATAAAAACCAATTTTAATTTTAACTTTGAGAGTATTAAATTTTAAATATTTAACAAATGCCTTTAAGCAATTCAAAAGATTTAAAACTGGCAGTCCTTATTGATGCAGACAACGTGCCATATAGCAATGTAAAAGGCATGATGGAAGAAATTGCCAAACTAGGAACGCCAACTACGAAAAGGATTTATGCCGACTGGACAAAACCAAATGCAAATGGATGGAAAGGCGTTTTACTGGAACATGCCATTACCCCTATTCAACAATATAGCTACACGGTTGGAAAAAATTCATCAGATTCTGCTCTAATTATTGATGCAATGGATTTGCTATACTCTGGTAAATTGGATGGATTCTGCATTGTTTCCAGCGACAGCGATTTTACAAGACTTGCCGTGAGACTTCGTGAATCGGGTATGAAAGTAATTGGTATTGGAGAAAAGAAAACACCAAACTCGTTTATTGTGGCCTGCGACCGATTTATTTATATTGAGGTTTTGGATGGAGCTATTCAAAAGAAAAAACCTAAAACAGCTGCTACTGATACCAAAAAGCCAATTGAAAAACCTGCCGAGAAAGCACTTCATAAAATTGACAAACAAACTATTGAACTGATTGAAGCTACTATCGAAGATATTGAAGATGACGATGGTTGGGCATTTCTTGGTGACGTCGGAAATCTGATCGTCAAGAAAAAACCCGAATTTGACCCTCGAAACTATGGTTTCTCTAAATTGACACCAATGCTTAAATCATTAACCGATATTCTGGAAATCGACGAAAGAGAGTCAGACAAAAAAGGAATCAAACACGTTTATGTACGTTTAAGATTCAACTAATTATCACATTTATTACCTATTTAATTTTTTAAAAACATGAGAAAAAAATTTTTTATTTACGGATTCTTATTGTTTCTAATTGTTGCTGCAATTTATTACTATACTGGACGAGGTTATTTACTCGTATTTATTATCCCAATCTTACTGATTGTAGGAGTCTATAATGCATCTCAAGAAAAACACGCTATTTTAAGAAACTTCCCTGTTCTAGGTTATTTCAGATATTTATTTGAAATGATTGCACCTGAGATTCAGCAATATTTTATTGAAAGATCTACAGACGGAAAACCTTTTTCTAGAAACCAGCGCTCCTTAGTTTATCAAAGAGCTAAAAACATTGATTCTAGTACACCGTTCGGAACACAATTAAACTTAAATACAGAAAACTACGAAGGAATCAAGCATTCTATTTTCCCTGCAAAAGTAAACGAAGAATTACCTCGTGTATTAGTTGGAGGAAAAGATTGCAAACAGCCTTATTCTGCTTCTTTATTTAACGTTTCGGCAATGAGTTTTGGTTCGTTGAGCGAACATGCGGTTCGCGCCATTAATATTGGAGCAAAAAAGGGGAATTTCTATCAAAACACAGGAGAAGGTGGACTAACTGAATTTCACCTTGCAGGAGGCGGTGATATTACCTGGCAGATTGGTACAGGATATTTTGGCTGTCGTGATGCAGAAGGAAATTTTAGTCCAGAAAATTTTTCTGAAAAAGCAAATCTTCCAAATGTAAAGATGATCGAGATTAAAATTTCTCAAGGTGCAAAACCAGGTCATGGAGGTGTATTGCCTGCTGCTAAAAACACAGAACAAATTGCTAAAATTAGAGGTGTTGTGCCACATACTATGATTCTTTCTCCTCCAGGCCATCATGCTTTTTCTGATGCCAATGGATTAATTCAATTTATTAAGCAATTACGCGAGTTATCAAACGGAAAACCAATCGGATTTAAACTATGTATTGGTAATACTGAGGAGTTTGAAGCAATCTGCCAAGAGATGATTAATGAAGACACCTATCCCGATTTTATCACTGTCGATGGTGCAGAAGGTGGAACTGGAGCTGCTCCGCTTGAATTCGCAGACGGAGTAGGAATGCCTTTTGAGCCTGCTTTGATTTTTGTGAATAAAACTTTGATACGTTTAGGTATTCGCGATAAAATGCGCATTATTGGAAGCGGAAAAATCATTTCTGGTTATTCTATTTTACATGCCATTGCGTTGGGTGCAGATATGTGTAACAGCGCAAGAGGCTTTATGTTCTCTTTAGGCTGTATTCAAGCCTTACGCTGTCATAATAATGAATGTCCAACAGGAGTAGCAACTCAAAACAAAATGTTGATGAAAGGTTTGGTTGTTACTGATAAATCTGAAAGAGTGTATCATTTTCATAAAAACACACTTCATGCGGCAAACGAACTTTTGGCTGCAGCCGGAAAAACCTCATTTGCAGATGTTGACATCAACATATTTATGCGTGGAGATGAGTTTACCAATTTATCGGAACTCTATTTCCCAGACAATTTGAAAAACGTTACGCAATTCTCATAAACAGAAAAGCCTCTTCAAATAGACTGCACCCAAAAGTTTAGACAAATTTATAATTAAGTTTGATAATAATGAGCTCGATATTGTATCGGGCTCA
>NZ_JBYUVT010000014.1:0-142989 GCF_058135255.1 Flavobacterium sp. LK-23 | reverse complement strand
ATCTAAAATCTAAAATCTAAAATCTAAAATCTAAAATCTAAAATCTAAAATCTAAAATCTAAAATCTAAAATCTAAAATCTAAAATCTAAAATCTAAAATCTAAAGCTTCCGATTAATTCTATGATAAACCGTAAACCTGATGATATCGCGATTGTAGAAATCTATACCGCTGGCGCGTCTTTGAAAGTTCTTTAAATAACCCAGTTCCAATCCAAGATTTGGTGTGAAATGATAACGTAAAGCAACGTAAAAACGATTTTGATCAAAAGTATTTCTGTGATTGTCTTTTCCGAAATTGAATAAAACTTCGTCAGAAATTGTTCCTTTTATGCTTCTTCCTTCTTTTTCCCAAAGGGTAAACATAGACTGTAATCGGTATCTAAATCGGTATGCAAATGAGAATTCGTCTAAAAGTCCGTATTTATCTGCTTTTTGAATGAATCGTTCTTCGAGCTGAAAGCGATTATGAAAAGTGATTTTGGCAATATCATTAATTAAAGTAAGGTCTTGCTGTGCACGATATTCAGGAACAGAATAATCAGGATCAAGGTTTGGGTTTTGAGTATTGACGCTAAAAAAAGCAAATCCGGCACCTAAATCTACCATTTTAGTTGCTCTGTAACGAGCTTGAGATCGTATAACGAAAAGATTCTCATGAACAGGATTTACAAAACTTCGATTATCAAATTCAGAATGAATAGCCCATTTTTCGGATAACGGAAAAATATTATAGTATCGAATCCAAGTCAAAGTCTGCTGGTCGATATTTCTTTGATTTTGCCCAGTAATTAGCTGACAAAGAAAGATTATGATAAAAAGTAATCTAAAAGATCTGTTCAAAAACTATAAATTCAGGCTGCGAATTTATACAAATGATCTTATTTCCGTCTATTTTAAAATTTGATTTGAAAGTTATTTTGTGAAATAAAAAAAAGGGACACATTTTAAAATGTATCCCTTTTTAATACTAAAACTAACTAACCATCTTACAGTGAATACTTAAATGTAACTCCGTAAGTTCTTTGATCACCAAGAACTCCAGCATATTGACCTGTGTTACCACCTGCAGGCAATAATTGCTCATAGTAATCTTTATTGAAAAGGTTTCTTCCCCAAATCTGAATAGATAAACCTTGCGAAGCACGGAAACCTAAACGAGCATTAAAGATTGCATAACCTTGTACTACTAAATATTTTGAAGCCGAAGGGCTTGAAGAAAATTCAGAACGAGCGTATCCGTCAGCAGCAAAGAAGATTTTTCCAGCATTACCAAAGAATTTTGCGTTGTCCGAAAGTTCACCTCCAAGAGAACCTGCCCATCTTGAAGCTCCTGGCAATTCAGTTCCAGAAACATCTTTAAAGGCAACTGGCGCTCCAGTTTCTTCTAACGGAAGTGGCGCATTAGTAAACTTCACATATTTACCATCTGTATAAGTTGCCGCTCCATTAATTGTTACGTGCGAATTGATTACAAAACTTGCATCCAATTCTGCACCTCTTACACGTACTTTATCTGCATTAGCAAGATAGCCACGGTTTACACCTAATTCAGCTGCCTGAACGTTGGTTTGGAAATCTTTGATGTCAGTATTAAAGAACGTTAAGTTGAAAATTGAGTTTTTGAAAGGAGAAGTTTTTACTCCAATTTCATAATGATTTACTTTTTCTGGCTTAACCACTGCAAGTTCAGTTAATGGCTGTCCCGCTGCATTTGTTGGAAGACCAGCTACGTTAACTCCAACCGGCTTGTAACTTTTTGCATAAGTTGCATAAGCGTTGATTTTGTCTGATGCTTTATAAGTAAGCGTTAAGTTTCCAGAAAAGTCTGTATTGTCAGTATCTGAATCAAATGCTTGATCAGAGTAAACCGATTTTTTCAAAGCCAATAAGGCAGGATCTGTAGTTTGAAGACCTCCATAAGTTTTACGAGAATAACTTGCGTCTTTTTTATCAAAATTATATCTCAAACCAGGTAAAATGTGGAATCTCTCTGTAACAGCCCAATCAAGCTGTCCGAATACTGCAGCACTAGAAGCTCTTATTCTTGCATCAGTTTTAATTCCGTAACCTTCAAAAAGACCTGGAGTTTTCCATAATGGACTTGTTGAACTTTGAGAGAATCTCCATTGAGCATTTCCTGATTCTTCCGTACCATCTGTTTGAGAAGTCTGATCGATAAAGAATACACCTCCAACACCGCTAATTTTTGAAGTTAATTGTCCAGCATAACGAACCTCTTGTGTAATCTGAGTTTGTCTTGTTGGGTTTTGAGATTTAGCTAAAACTTGTAATCCTGTAAAATCTCTATCGTTTGACGGGTCCCAGTTCCAGAAACGCCATGCAGTTGTAGAAGTTAGAGTTCCGCCTCCAATTTTTGTATCAATGTTTAAAGAAACACCTCCTAAATCTTGTCCAGAACGCCAAGGTGTATCGTGATCTATTTTACGGTCAAAAGCATTTAAACTTGGTAATTGATAATTTAAATCTTTAATAATAGCATCAAACTGACGGTATGCAGCCCTTTGAGTAGGGGCAACACCAGCAACAACCTGCGCATAACCGTCAGGACGCTGTGTTGTTAAATCTCCTGCAAAAGTAATGTTAGTATTTTCAGTAGGAGTCCATAATAATTGTCCTCTAAAACCTTGATTGTTTAAAGTATTGGTTGGTCTTCCTGTCGCAATGTTATCAATTAAACCATCACGTTGTGTACCTGAGAAAGATAAACGACCAGCGACTTTTTTTCCTAATGCTCCAGTGATAGAAGCTTTAGCTTGTAAAAAAGCATAATTTCCGTAACTCAATTCAAAATCGGCACCAGTTGTAAAACTTGGTTTGCGAGATGTAATATTAAAAGCTCCAGAAGTAGTGTTTTTTCCGAATAAAGAACCTTGTGGGCCACGTAATACCTCGATTTGTTCTACATCGATAAAATCTAAAGTAGTTGCTGCAGGACGCGCATAATAAACACCGTCTACGTAGAAACCAACTCCAGGATCGATACCATCGTTGGTAAGTCCGAATGGTGAACCTAAACTTCTAATGTTGATTCCAGTATTTCTTGGATTAGAAGAATACAATTGTACAGAAGGAACCAATTCTTTAATACGGTTTACGTTGAAAGCTCCTGCTGCTTCTGCTTGTTTTCCTGTAACTACAGAAACGGCAATAGGCACATCTTGTACTTTTTCAATTCTTCTTCTTGAAGAAACTACAACCTCAACAAGTTTGTTTTCTTCGCGTAAAGTAACCAATAATGGCGAAGCAGGGATAGCTGTAATTTCAAGTTCAGCAGTATTATAACCAATGTATTGAACTAGGATTGTAAGCGGTAATTTTCCCTGTGATTCTATCGAAAATCTTCCCTCAGAATCTGTAATTGTGCTAAAAGTTGTTCCTTTAATTACCACATTGGCTGCTTCTAAAGGAATATTTTGATCTGTTGTAACAACTCCGTCAATTTTTTGTGCGAATGAGATTGAGAATGTTAAAACTGCAAGTATTGTAAGTATATTTTTTATAGATGTCTTCATTTTTTATATTAAGTATATATGATTAGTAGAATTTAAAATTAAATTTTTTTTACCAACACATACACATCATAGATGAAGCAGTATTCACGATTGTGAAATTATAATTATGTTTTTTTTGCAAAAGATTTTGTCCACCTGATTTACTAGAATGTACTTTCATGAGTTAAAATTTTGTAAATGATTAGTTAATTATTTTTGGCAAATATATATAATTAATTCTATCGATTTACTAGACTTTAGAAAATATTTTTTTTATTTTTTTACCAATGAGGCGATTGTGATGCCTTCCATAGCCTTCAAAGTTTTATCTCTAATTAGCATTAAACCGTGACGAAGACTGCATTCGGACTCGGTTTTACAATCAGAGCAAGGCTCGTAAAAATTTAAAGAAGCGCATGGCAAAAGGGCAATTGCACCGTCAAATAATCGGTGAATTTCTGCCAAAGTGATATCATTTTTGGATTTAATTAGATAGTATCCGCCAAATTTTCCCTGCTTACTGCTTACAAAACGGCCGCGTTTTAGATCTAATAAAATCTGCTCTAAAAACTTTTTAGGAATGTTAGCGCCATCAGCGATTTCTACAGTTCTAGAAATGTGATTTTCGTCTTGTTCTGCTAAATAAAGTAAGGCCTTAAGGGCGTATTTTGCTTTATGTGATAACATCTATTAATAAATTGTAAAATGTAAATGTATGATTTTTTAAGATTGAAACCTAAACTTGAAACCTGAAACAAAGAAAATTAGAACCAGAATAAATTACCAGCCTCCGCTAGATCCACCGCCAGAGAAACCTCCACCGCCAAATCCGCCGCCGAAGCCTCCGCCTCCGCCAAAACCACCACCAGATGATCCACCGCCGAAGCCTCCAAATCCGCCTCCGCCACTTCTTCCAAGATTGCTCAGAATAATAACATCGAGCAGGCTAGGGCCTCCGCCGCCATTGTTGCCAGAATTTCCTCCTCCGCCTCTTTTATTTCGAGCGAGTAAGATTAAAACAATTACAACAATTACAATAAAAGGCAGAATAGGAAAATCTTGTCCTTTTGCTTGTTTGCGTTCGCCTTTGTATTTTCCTTTAAAAACATCAATAATAGCATCAGTTCCTTTATCAAGACCGTTGTAAAAGCTTCCTGCTTTAAACTCAGGTATAATAATATTTCTGATGATTGTTCCGCCAATACCTGCCGTTAAACGATCTTCAAGACCGTATCCAGGATTTATGGCAATTTTTTTTTCATTTTTAGCTAAAAGAATGACCACTCCATTATCATCTTCTTTAGTTCCTCCAATTCCCCATGTTTGCCCCCATTTAGTTGCTAATTGGCTTACATCTTCTCCTTTTAAACTTTCAATCGTAATTACTACGATTTGAGTAGTGGTAGAATCAGAGTAACGAACTAGTTTTTCTTCTAATTGTGCCTTTTCTGTAGAACTTAAAATGTTAGCGTAATCGTAAACAGAAGTCTGGAAACTTGGTTTGGGTGGAATCTCAAATTGCGCAAAAATAGCATTGCTGATAAATAATGCGATAAACAAAAAAGTAATCTGAAAAATTCTATTAGAATTTGGGGTTTTAATTTTGGAATTTTTCATTATTTATCCTTTTGAGATTTCGTTAGATAGTTCGTTTACATCATCTTCCTGAGACGGAAAATATTTTTTGAGCTGTTCTCCGGCATTCAAAATACCGTCAACAATTCCTTGTTTAAAATTGCCGGATTTAAAATGATTCACCATAATGTCTTTGGTACAATCCCAAAAATCGTTGGCTACGACATCATTAATCCCTTTGTCTCCACAAATTACAAAGTTTTTATCTTCAACTGCAAAATAGAGCAGTACTCCATTTTTCAATCTGGTTTCATCCATTCGTAATTCATGAAAAACTTCTAAAGCCCGATCAAAATGGACTTTAGAAGTTGTTTTTTCTATATGTACTCTAATTTCGCCAGAAGTATTTTTTTCGGCCACGCGAATTGCTTCAACAATTTCACGCTCTTCTTCTTTGGTTAAAAAATCTTCTACTTTTGACATGAAAATGATTTTAGAGTTTAGATTGTAGATTTTAGAATTTTACTTCAACTGGTTTATCAGCTCCAGTAGAGGCTTCAAAGTATGGTTTTTCTTTGTATTCGCTCAAGAACCAGTTGTTTGGAATCTTTAAAACGTATCCGTTGTAAACTTGTACAGCTTCGTTAAAACGAGTTCTAGCAGTTAAAATCTGGTTTTCAGTACTTGCTAATTCATCTTGTAATTTTAAGAAATTCTCGTTTGCTTTTAAAGTTGGATATTGCTCAACAGACACCAATAATCTTGATAATGATGAACTTACGCCACTTTGAGCTTGGTTAAATGCTGCTAATTGTTCTGGTGTAACATTGCTAGGATCGATAGTTACTGATGTAGCTTTGGCACGAGCTTCAATTACTGCTGTCAAAGTTCCTTTTTCAAAGTCAGCAGCACCTTTTACAGTGTTTACTAAATTCCCGATAAGATCATTACGTCTTTGGTAAGCCGTTTGAACATTTCCCCATTCTTTATTAACAGCCTGACTGTGTTGCAAAGCAGTATTTTTAATACCAATCGACCAAAATGCGATAATAGCAATAAGTGCTACAATAATTCCTACAGGGATTAACCACTTTTTCATATTTGTTTTGATTTAAGTTTATTTCTATTTTTAATTACAATTCGTTTTTGATGTCGTTCAGTTGCGTTTTTATCGACTCTAATTTACGTATTATTTCGAATTTATCTAACGTTTTCTTCTGACCCTCTTTTAAGTGTATTTTGGCACCTTCAAGCGTAAAACCTCTTTCTTTTACTAGATGATAGATTAATTGGAGGTTGGTAACATCTTCTGGAGTGAACATTCTATTTCCCTTTGCATTTTTTTTAGGTTTTAGAATGTCAAATTCGCTGTCCCAAAATCGTATCAAAGAGGCATTGACATTAAAAGCTTTGGCAACTTCGCCAATACTGTAATATCTTTTGTCTTTAGAAAGTTCAATATGCATGGTTCGTTTTTTTCTATTTTATTTCAAAAATACTATTTTTTCGTGATATTAATCTAATGATTGATTTTCTTGGTTTGCCATTTGCGAAATTGCCACATATTCTACAGCCGAAATATTTCCGTAATAGAAATTAAGCGGATTGACGACTTTTCCATCTTTATGCACTTCATAATGACAATGCGGCCCTTCAGATCTACCCGTGCTTCCAACATAACCAATTACATCGCCGCGTTTCACTCTTTGCCCCGGACGGCAGTTGTATTGGCTTAAATGCGCATATAAACTTTCATATCCAAAACCGTGCCTGATCACGATGTGGTTTCCGTATCCCGAAGCGGTATTGTCAGCTCTTTCTACAACACCGTCACCTGTTGCATAAATTGGGGCACCTGTATTGGCCGTGAAATCCATTCCGTTATGCATTTTTCTCACTTTCGTGAAAGGGTCAATTCGGTATCCAAAACCTGACGCGACACGTTTTAAATTTTCATTTCGAACTGGCTGAATGGCAGGAATCGCTAACAATAAATTTTCTTTAGCTCCAGCTAATTTTAAAATATCATCTAAAGATTTAGACTGAATGGCCAACTGCTTCGATAGTTTGTCGACTCTTTTGGTTGCATTCAAAACCAATTGAGAATTATTATACCCTTCTAGCGCTTTGTATCTGTCAGAACCTCTAAAACCAGCTTTCCTGATCGAATCTGGAATTTCAGCTTTATTAAAATATACACGGTAAATATTATTGTCACGTTCTTCTAATGCATCTGCGGCAGCGTCGATTTCGTCCAGTTTTTTATTTAAAATGGAATATTGAAGTTTTAAGTTTTCAATTTCACGTGCCTGTAAACGATCTTTTGGAGTTTCGAAATAAGGCGTGTTAATCAAAAGAACAAAAACTAAAAAACCAAACAGTGCCGATGCCAGTAAAAACAGGAATGCGTAACCTATTTTTATTCTTTTTCTGGTTTTTATTTTCGTATAAGCCAGATTTTCTGAGTCGTAATAATATTTTACTTTCGCCATATTTTAAAATACGCTATTTTTGCACCTTGTAAAATGAGTTAGTCGAATAAAACTGCTAATAGTTTCAGTTATTCGACACTTTTTTACAAGGATTAATGATTAGATATTGGGGCTATTTTATCATTAGATAATGCGCAAAATAGGCAATTTATTGTTTAAATTATAAGTTTTTTAATTACATTATAAAAAACTTAACGCATCATCAAATGAATAAAATTAGCTAATGATCTAATTTTCAAATTGACACATTAAAACAGACACATTTTCTAATTAAAATATGAAATCACAAGACGTACGTAAACAATTTTTAGATTTTTTTGAGAGTAAAGGGCATACTATTGTTCCTTCGGCTCCTATTGTACTTAAAGACGATCCAACCTTAATGTTCAACAACTCGGGAATGGCCCAGTTTAAAGAATTTTTCTTAGGAAACGGAACTCCAAAAAGTCCAAGAATAGCCGATACGCAAAAATGTCTTCGTGTTTCAGGAAAACATAATGACCTTGAAGAGGTGGGTATTGATACCTACCACCACACTATGTTTGAAATGTTAGGAAACTGGTCTTTTGGTGACTACTTCAAAAAAGAAGCAATCAACTGGGCTTGGGAATTATTGACAGAAGTGTACAAGATCCCAAAAGAAAATCTTTATGTTTCTGTTTTTGAAGGAAGTAAAGAGGATAATGTTCCATTTGATCAAGAAGCTTGGGATATTTGGAAAACATTAATTGACGAGGATAGAATTATTCTTGGAAACAAAAAAGATAATTTCTGGGAAATGGGAGATCAAGGACCATGCGGACCTTGTTCTGAAATTCACGTTGATTTACGTTCTGCAGAAGAAAAAGCTTTAGTTTCTGGAAAAAGCTTGGTAAACAATGATCATCCGCAAGTTGTTGAAATCTGGAATAATGTCTTCATGGAATTCAACCGTAAAGCAGATGGTTCATTGGAAAAACTTCCGGCACAGCACGTTGATACCGGAATGGGATTTGAGCGTTTATGTATGGCTTTGCAAGGAAAAACATCAAACTATGATACTGATGTTTTCATGCCTTTGATTAGAGAAATCGAAACAATTACTGGAGCAAAATATACAACTAATGATGTAACAGGCATTAGTGAAGAACAAAATAAAATGAATATTGCCATTCGTGTAGTGGCAGATCACGTTCGTGCGGTAGCATTTGCTATTGCTGACGGTCAGTTGCCATCTAACACGGGAGCAGGATATGTAATTCGTAGAATTTTACGTCGTGCTATTCGTTACGGATTTACTTTCTTAAATACGAAAGAACCATTTATCTATAAATTGGTTGAAACTTTAAGCGAACAAATGGGAGAATCATTCCCAGAAATCAGAACGCAGAAAGCACTTTGTTCGAATGTAATTCGCGAGGAAGAAAACTCATTCTTAAAAACATTAGATCAAGGATTAGTTCTTTTAGATGCTGTAATTTCAAATAACAATACAGATACTGTTGATGGTAAAAAAGCATTTGAATTGTATGATACTTACGGATTCCCAATTGATTTAACAGCTTTGATTCTTTCTGAAAGAGGATTGAAATTAGACGAAGAAGGGTTTCAAGAACAATTACAATTGCAAAAAGAAAGATCTCGTGCAGCCTCTAAAGTAACTGCTGGTGACTGGAATGTGCTTGTAGAAGATGATATTCAGGAATTTGTTGGATATGACAGATTATCACAACAAGTTAAGATTACAAAATACCGTAGAGTTGAAAGCGTGAAAGATGGAGAAATTTTCCAATTGGTTTTCAATGCAACGCCATTTTATGGAGAAAGCGGAGGACAAACGGGAGATAAAGGATATTTAGAAGCTCAAAACGGAGATATCGTTTATATTATTGATACTAAAAAAGAAAATAACCAAACGATACATTTAGCAAAATCGTTACCAGAAAACCTTACGGGAACTTTTAACGCGGTTGTTGATGCTATTCAAAGAGCTAAAACTTCTTCAAATCACTCTGCTACGCACTTGTTACATCAAGCTTTACGTAAGATTTTAGGAACTCATATCGAGCAAAAAGGGTCGATGGTAAGAAATGCTTCATTGCGTTTTGACTTTTCTCATTTTGCTAAAGTTACAGATGAGGAATTATTAGAGGTTGAAAACTTTGTAAATGCAAGAATTCGTGAGAGTTTGCCGTTAATCGAGAAAAGAGCGATTCCAAAAGATCAAGCTCTTGAAGATGGTGCAATTGCTTTGTTTGGTGAAAAATATGGTGATTTAGTTCGTACTATTAAATTCGGAGATTCTGTCGAATTATGCGGAGGAACGCACGTTGCGAATACATCTGATATCTGGCACTTTAAAATTGTTTCTGAAGGAGCTGTTGCTGCTGGAATTAGAAGAATTGAAGCGATTACAAGTGAAGCTGCAAAAGAATATTTTGAGTCTCAAGCAATTTCTTTTGGAGAAATTAAAGAAGTGCTAAAAAATGCTCCAGATCCTGTAAAAGCGATTCAAGCATTACAAGACGAAAATGCTCAATTGAAAAAACAATTGGAAGTTTTATTGAAAGATAAAGCTAAAAATATGAAAGCTGATTTGGCTAAAGAATTACAAGAAATCAATGGAGTTCGATTCTTAGCTAAACAAGTAGATTTAAACCCAGAAGGTGCAAAAGATTTAGCTTACGAATTAGGTGGCTCTTATAACAACTTATTTGTAGTTTTAGCAACTGCTCACGAAGGAAAACCAATGTTAACTTGTTATGTTTCTAAAGAAATTGTAGCAGAGAAAAACTTAAACGCTGGACAAGTTGTTCGCGAATTAGGTAAATACATCCAAGGTGGAGGAGGAGGTCAGCCTTTCTTCGCAACTGCAGGAGGTAAAAATGTTGATGGAATTGCTGAGGCTTTAGCTAAAGCTGTGGATTTCGTGAAGTAAGTTTTTTTAATCTCGCAAAGACGCAGAGTCGCAAAGTTTAATTTTTTAAGCTTTGCGACTTTTTTTTTTAAGTTAATCTTTAAGATTTTTGTTTGTTAAGTTGAAGGTATTTTTAATCTCGCAAAGACGCAGAGTCGCAAAAGCTTTTAAATTTTATTTTTGTAAGTTTATACTTTAATTTTGTAAAAATGAATGAAAATGAAATTTCGGCTATTGTAGTTGATGTTTGCTATAAAATACATGTCAAATTAGGGCCAGGATTATTGGAATCAGTTTATGAAGCGATTTTGTTTCATGAATTAACAAAGAGAGGATTAAGTGTAGAGAGACAAAAAACGTTGCCTGTTATTTGGGATCAAATAAATCTGGATATTGGATTTAGAGCAGATTTAATTGTTGAAAATAAAGTAATTCTAGAGATTAAATCTATCGAACAATTGACGGATGTACATGCAAAACAAGTTCTCACATATCTCAAAATCACAAAAATGAAATTAGGTTTACTAATTAACTTTAATGTACCAATTATCAAATTTGGAATAAAAAGAGTAGTTTCTAATCTTTAGTAAAAGCACTTAAAAACTTAAATAAAAAAAGAGAGTCGCCAAGCTTAAAAAATTAAACTTTGCGACTCTGCGACTTTGCGAGATTCTTTATTCGCACCTACTTACGCTCTCCAATTTGTTGGCGCCACATAGCATAATACAATCCTTTCTCCACAATTAAATCTTCGTGTTTTCCTTGCTCGATGATTTTACCTTGCTCTAGAACAAAAATTCTATCAGCATGCATTACAGTTGATAAACGGTGTGCGATTAGTACTGTGATTCTGTTTTTATCTGAAATATTTCGTATCGTATCGTTGATTTCTTCCTCGGTAATCGAATCTAAAGCAGAAGTCGCTTCATCAAAAATCAATAAATTTGGATTTCTAAGAATTGCTCTGGCAATAGATAAACGCTGTTTTTCACCGCCTGACACTTTGATTCCGCCTTCTCCGATTGTAGTATTTAAACCATCTTCGGCGCGTCTCAGAAGTTTGTCACAGCTTGCGCGTTTTAAAGCGTCATAAAGTTCTTCGTCGGTTGCATTTGGCTTAACGAATAATAAGTTTTCGCGAATTGTTCCAGAGAATAATTGTGCATCTTGAGTCACGAAACCAAGTTGTTTTCTTAAATCTAGTAAATCAATTTCTGTAGAATCAATATCATTATATAAAACCTGACCTTCTTCTGGAGTATATAATCCAACTAATAATTTTACTAAAGTTGTTTTTCCAGATCCCGACGGCCCAACAAACGCAACGGTCTGACCTTGTTTGATTTCGAAATTGATATTTTCAACTGCTTTAAATTTGGCAGTTTTATGCTGAAAACTCACATTTTCGAAAAGCAGTTTCTGAATTGCACCAATATGTATAGGAGTTTTTGGGCGGAATTCTTTTGGAGCGTTCAGTAAGTTTTTGAAATTTTCCATTGAAACTTTTGTTTCGTTCAAAGCGATGATGAAGTTTCCTAATTCTTGTAAAGGACCAAAAATGAAGAAGGTAAAAAATACCATTGTCAATAAATCTCCAACGATAATTTTTCCTCCAAATAAGAAATAATACAAAGCAAAAACAACACAAGTTCTCAAGAAATGAACGGTTGTTCCTTGAATGAAACTTAAACTTCTAATAAATCTTATTTTTTGTAACTCTAGTTGAAGAATCTTAAAAGTATTTAAGTTTAAACGCTTTTCTTCCTGATACGTTAAGCCAAGACTCTTTACCAATTCGATGTTTCTTAAACTTTCGGTAGTAGAACCTGCTAACGCATTGGTTTGATTCACAATTTTTCGAGAAACAATTTTGATCTTTTTTCCTAAATACAAACTTACCAAAGCAATAATTGGAGCAGTAATTAAAAAGATAATTGAAATTCTCATATCAATTCGGGCTACATAAACGATTACGAAAATGAAACCAATAATAGTTTGGAAAATTAGAGAAATAGAAAGCGTGATCAGTTTTTCTGAATCGATTCTAACTTTTGTCAGTTTGCTTAAAGTTTCACCGCTTCGCTGATCTTCAAATTCTGCATAAGGAAGATCAAGAGATTTTTTGATTCCGTCGGTATACATTTGCGCACCAGTTCTCTGAATGACAACATTGGTAAAATAATCCTGAAAGTTTTTGGTAATTCTGGAAATCATAGCAGCACCAAGTGAAAGACCAAGCCAGAAAGCTAAAGATTTTATAAATCCGATTTCGTTCCCTTTGTATTTTGACAGACCGACGCCGCAGTCCTGCATTAATTTACCCGTAATTACAGAGTCTGATAAACTGAAACAAATGTTGATAGTGGCCATTATCAAAGCAAAAAACAAGAGCATTTTATGTTTGATAATATAAGTATATAATAATTTCATATAAGATTTTAAAAAAATGGAAGATGCAAAAGTAAGGAATTGTTTTAGTTTGTGAAGTTCATTTCTGTTATTAAAAATGTAATTTTTATAGTTTGATTCTGCAAAATTAAATTAAGGTTTCTCAATTATAGAACTTATTAAGCAAGAGGCGAGAGTAAAGAAGTTTTTGCTAATAGATATTTAACTTTTTGTTAGTTGTAAGATTATTATATATTTGATGAATAAATACCATAAACCATGAAAATAAAATTATTCTTTTTTAGTGCTTTTGCATTACTGTTATCATCGTGTTCAAGTGACGAAAATTCTCCTTCACAAGAAATTGATTCTACATTGCCAAAAACAATTTCTTATATTTATCCTTCTGTTTATCTTGGAACAAATAGCAAAGAAACTCTTACTTACAACGGCAATAAAATTGTCACTATTGTTCGTGAAGATTCAAAAACTGTATTTACATACAATGGAGATGTAATAATTAAAGAAGAAGTATTTGATATAGAAAATGGAAAAGAGATTAAAAATGAAGAAGTTTCGTATAGTTATGAAAATGGAAAATTAAAAACAAGGATTTTTAGAGAAAGTATAAGTGCTGAATATCCTGATGGTTATTTTATTGAGAAGGTGGTTTATACTCATAACTCTAACGGAACGGTTTCTTATATTAATTATGATGTTGAGAATATAAAGAAAACAGAAACTAAAAGTGCAGAGGGAACTTTAACTTATAAAGACGGAAACCTTATCAAAATAGAAGAAAAGTCTGGTTCATCAGCAACAATACTACTTTTTGAGTATGATTCTAAAAAGAACCCTCTAAACAACATACTAGGTTTCAATTTATTATTAAACGAAATTGATGGATTTGGTAATAATAATATTGTAAAAACTACGAAAACTACAACTGAATTTCCGAATCCATCTGTTTATGTAACTAGTTATATTTATAATGATGCTTCCTATCCAACAAGACATACTTCGTTTGATGGAGGAGGAAAAAATATTGAATATGAAATTGAATATGCATATTAATTTCAAGTGATTTTAAATATATAAAAGTCAAATACTTTTTGTATTTGACTTTTTTTATTTAAAAAATAAAAAGGAAGTTTATATTGTTTGTTATTAGTGTTTTAATAATTTTTTAATTGTAAAATATGCTTCGATGAGGAATCCCGTAAGGTTTTGATTTTTGATTGTACTAGGTTTGCACTAATAAGAATTTTAACCAAATCAACATGAAAAAACTATTATGCCTTTTTGGTGCTTTAGCACTAGTTTTGACATCGTGTTCAAGCGATGATTCATCAAGTTCTTCAGATCTTGTTTTACTTAAAAAAACTGTTATTACAAATCCAGATGGAGATAAAGCTACCATTAATTATAAGTACGACGGTAACAAAATAGTAAGTGCAACAGATGATACTGGATTTTTTAATCTGCATTATACTTATACAGGAGATTTAATTACAAAAATTGATTTCAAACTTCCTAATGGAAAATCAGAACAAGTAAATACTTTTACATACACTACTGATGGAAAGCTATCAACTTTTGTAAGAGTTGAATATGAATATGAGGAAGGATTAGCAGTATTAAGAGGATATAAAGAAGTTTATACGTATAATACAGATGGTACAATTTCGGTGAAAGGATATTCAGGAAATGATGTTTCCCAAACTATTTCTTCAGGTACAGCTACAATTAAATTTGTAAATGGTGAAGTAAGTGAAATTACAAGCACTAACTCACCAGATCATAAATACACTTACGATAATAAAAATAATGCGACTAAAAATATTTTAGGAATGGATAAAATTGCATTTGTTGATGGAGAAGCAAATGGAGTTAAATTCAATATCCTAACAGATACAGCAGATGGTGATTTATGGGGAAACAGCACTTTTACCTATAATGATCAAGGATACCCAACTAAAGAAGTTAATACAGGATCTGATAGTTTAGGTACCACTGAATATTTTTATTAAGAGCCAACTTTTTACCTATAGAGCCAGATTTATCTGGCTTTTTTTATTGCTAAAAATAATCGAAATTTGTTTAAAATGTTTAAGTCATGCAATTCAGAACACAAATCCCCATTTCAAAAAGTAATTCGCCAATCGATTATAATTCGAAAATACTTTCTATTGGTTCTTGTTTTGCAGAGAATATGGCGGAGAAATTCGATTATTTTAAATTTCAGAATGAAACCAATCCGTTTGGAATTATATTTAATTCGGTCTCTATAGAAAAATTATTTGAACGCGTTTGCAAAGAACAATGGTTTGAAGAAAAAGACGTTTTCTTTCATAATGAACGCTGGCATTCTTTTGAAGTGCATTCTGATTTAAGTAATACCGACCGACAAGAATTGCTTGAAACTTTAAACAAAGCGATTTTAGAAACGAACAAACAATTAAAAGAAGCAACTCATATTATCATCACTTTTGGAACTTCATGGATTTATAGAAATCTAGAAAAAGACGAAGTTGTTGCCAATTGTCACAAAGTACCTCAAAAACAATTTTCAAAGGAATTATTGTCTATTGAAGTAATTCAAAAAAGTATTCAAAATACAATTGAAGCCATTCAGGTTTTAAATCCAAATATAAATTTCATTTTCACTATTTCACCAGTTCGTCATATCAAAGATGGATTTGTAGAGAACCAATTAAGTAAATCCCATTTGTTTACAGCTTTGCATCAGGTTTTAAAAACTCATAATTCAAAACTCATAGCTCATAACTATTTTCCTTCTTATGAAATCATGATGGACGAACTTCGCGACTATCGTTTTTATAATGAAGATATGCTGCATCCCAATCAAATTGCGATCGATTATATCTGGAAGCTTTTCAGCGAAAATTACATTTCTCAGGAAAGTTTGACAACAATACAAGAAGTTGATGAAATCCAGAAAAGTCTTCGCCACAGAAGCTTTAATCCAGAATCTGAACAGCATCAAAAATTCTTGGCTAAACTCCAGCAGAAAATAAATCAATTAGGAGAAAAACTACCACATATTAAATTCTAATCGCAGAGATTGATTAAAACCAACAGTTTAGAAAGCAAAAAAAGCTCCACACTAACTGTTTTTTAGCCACTGATTAAAAAGATTTTAAGGATTTTTCAAAATAATGCAGTTTTTTTAATCTCTGTTAATTCGTGTAATCTGTGGCAAAAAAATAACTCAAAACTTTGCGTCTTCGCGCCTTCGTGGCAAAAACAACAATAAAATTTTAGAATAATTCCTCATAATTGTGTAAATTGTTAAGGTTTAAATTTTACATTTTTGTAAAATGTGTAACTCTGCTTTTTTCAGAAGCAATTTTAATCTAATCCGATTTTATTGAGGTATGAATAAGAAACCTGTTTATTTTCTTAAAAAAACACTTCGTATCCTTATGTGGTGCGTGGTTTCTGTAGTTGCACTTTTATTACTTCTGATCATTTTAATTCAAGTTCCTTCGGTTCAAAATTTCGTTAAGGATAAAGCGATAAACTATCTTCAGGGCAAGATAAAAACTAAAGTTTCCTTAGATCATATTTCGATAAAATTCCCCAAAGACGTAGTTCTGGAAGGTTTTTATTTTGAAGATCAAAAAAAAGATACTTTGTTGGCTGGTAATCGATTAGAAGTTGATGTTGACCTTTTTAAACTCGTTAGCAGTGAACTCGAAATCAATTCGGTTTCGCTTGAAAATGTAAAAGCCAATATTTCGAGAAACAAACAAGGAGTCTTCAATTTTGATTATATCATCAAAGCATTCGAATCAAAAGAACCAAAAGTTGAAGATCCTAATGCAAAGCCCTTTAAAATTTCGGTTGTAAAAGTAAATCTTGATCAGGTTAAATTTAATTTTAAGGATGATTTCGCTAAAAATGACATTCGCGTAAACCTGACTCATTTTGATACCAAATTCAAAAAATTTGATCTGGATCAGATGGATTTTAATATTCCGACAATCAATTTAAACGGATTGAAGGTGGTTTTAGATCAGGATGTAGTCGAAAAAATTGCTGAGGTTTCAGTAAAAACGGTTGATACAATTTCGAAGCGTCCAGATTTTAAATTGGCTTTAGATAAAATAACGTTGTCTAAAATCGATATTTTATACGATAATAAAGATTCAAAACTAAATTCTGGCATTCGTTTAGGAAACTTAAATTTAGCTGTAAACGAAATCGATCTAAACAAACAGTTTTTGGATTTTGATACTTTCGAAGTAAAAAATCTAAGCGGAAATCTGCGTTTGGGAGCACAAGATAAGCAAATTGATGCACCCGATTTAGATACCACAGCGATAAAACAAGCAGGCTGGAAAGTAAAATTGAACGAAACCAATCTAGAAAATATTGCTTTCAAGTTTGATGATATGCAGTCCAAACCTAAAACAAAAGGATTGGATTATGCGCATCTTGATTTGAGTAAATTTAATTTTAAAGCCGAGAAATTATATTACGGAAATGATACTATTTCTGGAAATATTAAGACATTGACTGTTAACGAAAAAAGCGGTTTGCAGATTCAGGCTTTCAAAACCGATTTCTTTTACGGTCCAAAAAATGCTTCTTTAGAGAATTTATATTTAAAAACGCCACAAACTCTTGTTCAAGATAAAGTTAAGGCGCAATATAAATCACTTGAATCGCTTCAGAAAGATTTAGGAAATCTGGCAATTGATGCTAATTTAAAACAATCAAAAATTGGTTTTAAAGACATTTTGCTGTTTGTTCCTGATTTGCAGAAAACAAATCCGTTTAAAAGCAATCCAAATGTGATTTTGCACGTAGACAGTCGCGTGAGCGGAAAAGTAAAAGATTTGACTATTTCGAAATTTGAAATGAGCGGAATAGGAACGACAAAAGTTTCGCTTTCTGGAAAAATAGCAGGGCTTCCGGATGCTCAAAAAGCGTATTATGATTTGAATATCAAGAAAATTTCGAGTACTTCAAAAGACATTAACCTGTTTGTGCCTGCGGGAACAATTCCGAAAAATATTCAACTTCCGTCACAGTTAAGTTTGCAAGGAAAATTTAAAGGTTCAGTTCAAAATTTTAAAACGAATCTGGCTTTAAATAGCAGTTTCGGAAATGCAAAAGTTGATGCATTATTCGATCAGCGTATTAAGAAAAGAGAAAAATATGATGCAAACGTTTCTCTGCAGGAATTCGATTTGGGGCGATTAATTAAAAACGACTCCATCGGAAAAATTACGCTTAAAGCGAAAGTAAAAGGAAACGGTTTAGATCCGAAAACGGCAAATGCTTTTGTTGATGGAATTGTTCAGAAAGCGGTCTTTAACAGATATACCTATAAAGATTTAACGCTGAAAGGAAATATCGAAAACGGTTCTTTTGCTGTAAAATCAGGAATGCAAGATCCTAATTTAAATTTCAATTTAACGGCTTCAGGCGATACAAAAGATAAATATCCAACCGTAAAACTGAAACTAAATTTGGATATTGCCGATTTAGAAAAGCTAAATCTGCATGCAGGACCAATGAAACTTCGCGGAAATGTTGATGCCGATATAACCAATAGCAATCCAGATTTTCTGAACGGCAAAGTATTTCTTTCGAACATTCAGATTTTGCAAGATGCCGAACCAATTGTTCTAGATTCAATTCGCGTTTTGGCTTTTGCAGACAAAGACAGCAATTCAATTAAAATTTCGTCTCAATTTTTAAAAGCCGAAGTAACGGGAAAATACAAACTCACGACACTGGCAAATTCGATTCAAAAATCATTGTCAAAATATATTGATCTTAAAAATCCAAAAGTTAACGCAGAATCAGATGAACAAAGATTAGCCTTTACTTTAAAAGTAGATAATGATCCAGTGCTTTTAAAATTATTGCCAAAATTAACGGGCTTAGAACCTTTTAGCATAACAGGAAATTATAATAATCAGACAGATTCTTTGACTGTAAAAGGAACCATTCCAAGAATTGTTTATGGAGGCAATACCATTTCGGACGGGAAAATAAACATCGAAGCCAAAGAAAATGCTTTAGAATATTCGATTTCTGTGGCAACAATTGAAAGCGGCTCGCTTAAAATTCCATTTACAAGTTTATCAGGAGATGTGCAGAATAATATTTTGACTTATGCTCTTGAAGTAAAAGATGCCAAAGACAAACAGCAATATTTTATAGCAGGTGAATTTAAGGCAGAAGACTCAAAGAACATTGTAAAATTGGATGCTGAAAACTTCATTTTAAATTATGATAAATGGAATGTAGATCCAGAAAACAGGATTGAGTTTGGAGAAAAAAGACTTTATGTCGATAAATTCAATTTGAATAATAACGGAAACGAGTTAAAAATTCAATCACAAGGAACAAAGGATAATGCGCCGTTGCAAGTCGATTTTGTGAATTTCAAAATCGAAACCATTATGAATATGGTTAAAAAAGACGAATTGCTGATGCAAGGGTTGATAAACGGAAATGCATTGGTTGAAAACGTGATGACAAACCCGACTTTTACTTCTGACTTAAAAATTGATGATTTTACTTTTAAAGGTTCAAAAGTTGGCGACTTAGAAATAAAAGTTGACAATAAAACGGCAAATACACTTGCTGCAAATGTAGCTTTAAGCGACGAAGGAAATGATTTGAAGCTAACAGGAGATTATTTGATGGATACTGGGAATTTTGATTTTGATGTGGCTATTAATAAGTTAAACATCAAAAGTATTCAAGGTTTCAGCATGGGGAATATTACTGAAGGACAAGGGTTTTTATCGGGAAATTTTAAGCTTACAGGAAACACTTCTGCTCCAAAAATTAATGGCGAATTGATTTTTAACGATGCTGGTTTTAGAGTAACACAGCTCAATTCGTACTTTAAAACTAAAAATGAGAAAATCACTTTCAGCAATGAAACAATCTCATTTGACAAGTTTTCTCTTTTTGATGAAAATGACAACGAATTGTATGTAAACGGAACTATTCAGTCTCCAGATTTTGTTAAGTACAATTTCAATTTGCTAGTTGAAGCAGACGATTTTAGAGCCATTCATTCAAAAGCAAAAGACAACGATTTGTTCTATGGAGATTTATTCTTAGATACCAAATTAAATATAAAAGGAAACTTGGATAGTCCGGTTGTTGACGGAACGCTTAAAATCAATAAAGAAACCAAATTTACGGTGGTAATGCCACAATCAGATCCTTCTATTGCAGATCGTGAGGGAATTGTAGAGTTTGTTGATGAAGACAATATGTACCTCAAACAAACAGTTGATCTTCAGAATAAATTAGATCAATCGGAACTGAAAGGAATGGATGTAAATGTTGCCATTACAATTGATAAAGAGGCCGAGTTGACACTGCTAATTGATAAAGCAAACGGAGATTATCTGAACTTGAAAGGGGAAGCGGAATTAGTAGGAGGAATTGATCAATCTGGAAAAACAACGCTAACAGGGAAATACGAGTTCTCGGATGGAGCTTATGAAATGAATTTTAATGGAATCAAAAGGAAATTTGATATTCAAAAAGGAAGTTACATTACCTGGAATGGCGAACCAACAATGGCAAACTTAAATATTACAGCAATTTATAATGTAAATGCAGCACCAATTGATTTGCTTGGAAATCAGTTGGCGGGAATGGAACCGGCTGTTCAAAATACCTATAAACAAAAGCTTCCTTTTCAAACTTTATTGAAAATGAATGGAGAATTGATGAAACCTGAAATTTCATTTGGAATTGTATTGCCAGAAGGAAATTATAATGTTTCTACAGATGTTGTTACAACGACGCAAAGTAAATTAAAGCAATTAGAACAAGATCCTGCAGAATTGAACAAACAGGTTTTTGCCCTTTTATTATTAAACCGTTTTGTAGGTGAAAATCCGTTTGCGAGTCAAAGTGGTGGTGTAAGCGCTGAAACAATGGCAAGACAAAGTGTGAGTAAAATACTTTCTCAACAATTGAATAATCTGGCAGGAGAATTAATTACAGGAGTTGAAGTCAATTTCGATTTAGAATCGTCTGAAGATTACACGTCTGGAACGATGCAAAATAGAACCGATTTGAATGTGGAGGTTTCTAAAAAACTGTTGGATGACAGATTAAAAGTAACGGTTGGAAGCAGTTTTGGAGTAGAAGGTGCAGAGCGCGCCAACGAAGAAAGCACCAATATTGCGGGTGATGTCGCTTTAGATTATCAATTGACAAAAGACGGCCGTTATATGGTTCGTGCCTACAGAAAAAATCAATATCAAGTGGCAGTTGAAGGGCAGGTTGTAGAAACAGGTGTTGCTTTTATTATCACGATGAGCTACAATAAATTTAGAGAACTTTTCCATCGTACTGAAAAAGAAAAAGAATTAATTAGAGAAGAAAAAATCCGCAAGGAAAAAGAAAAACAGAAAAAGAAAGAGCAGAAGGAAAAGGAAAAATTGCAAGAGAACGAAGACGAAAAAACAATTGAAGGAAATGAGCAAAAGACTTAATCATAGAAATATATATTTAAAGTATATCGCGCTGCTTTCCTTATTTTTTGCTTTAGGATGCAGTAACACAAAATATCTTCCAGAAGGTGATTTGCTTTATACTGGTGGTTCGGTGAAAGTGAAAGATTCTATCATGAAAAAGAAAGATAGAAAAGCGCTGCAAACCGAGTTGGAAGGTCTTCTTCGTCCAAAACCAAATAAAACGTTTTTAGGATTACGTCCAAAATTATGGTTTTATAATATTGCTGGTGAGCCTAAAAAAGAAAAAGGATTTAGATATTGGCTTCGAAATAAAGTTGGAGAAGAGCCAGTGCTTTTTAGTAAAGTCGATTTAGATTATAATGCTTCAGTGCTGCGAAATTTTACTGAAAATAGAGGCTACTTTAAAACTCGTGTCAGTGCCGATTCTACTGTAAGTAACAAAAGAGTAACGGCCGAATACACTGTTGTTCCGAAAAAGCAATATATTATTAAAAGCGTCACATTTCCAGATGACTCTTTAAAGATGTCAAAAATAATTGCCAGATCAAGCAGACGCAGTTTATTGAAAGTGGGAAAACCATATGATTTGGATGTAATAAAAGCAGAACGGGAACGTATTGATGCCAGACTGAAAGAAAAAGGGTATTACTATTTTAATCCTGATTATCTTTTGGCAAAAGTAGACAGCAGTAAAGGCGATCATGAAGTAAAAATCAGATTGGTTATTAAAGACGAAACTCCTGTAAAAGCATTAAGAGCTTATACTATAAATAACATTTTTGTCTATCCCAATTATTCTCTGGGAAATGACAGTATGGTTTACAGAAAAAAGAATATTACTCAGTATAAAGATTTTACCATTATTGATACGGCAGAAACTTTTAAACCAAGAGTTTACGACAGAACAATCTATTTTAAAAAAGGAGATTTATACAACCGAACCGATCATAATTTGACTTTGAATCGTTTCGTAAATTTGGGAACTTTCAGTTTTGTCAAAAATGAATTCAAGCCTTCAGATAGTATAGATAATGCTTTAGATTCGTATTATTATCTAACGCTTTTGCCTAAAAAGTTTATTCGTGTTGAAGTTATCGGAAAAACCAATTCAGCCAGTTATACCGGTACAGAATTAAATCTAAACTGGAACAACAGAAACTTTTTGCGTGGTGCAGAATTGTTTACCGCTTCGATTTTTGGTGGTGCCGATTTTCAGCTTGGAGGAGTAAATAAAGGAAAAAATATTTATAAGCTTGGAGGTGAAGTCAGCTTGACTTGGCCTAGATTTATTACCCCTTTTAATATTGAAGGAAATAGCGAATATGTGCCCAGAACCAAAGCTACTATTCGTTACGAATATCAAAAACGAACGCAGCTGTATGCCTTAAATTCTTTTAATACCTCATTTGGATATTTGTGGAAAGAAAACCTTCGTAAAGAACATCAGTTAAATATTGTAGATGTGACTTATGTGAGTCCGAATCATGTTACGCCAGAGTATTTGGAAGACATTAAAACTGATCCAGCATTAGGAAAAGTAATCGAAAAGCAGTTGATTTTTGGTCCAACTTACAATTATACCTATACCAATACGATGCAGAAGCGCCGAAAAAATACGATCTATTTTAATGGCGAATTGGATTTGGCGGGAAATCTTACCGGATTGATTACAGGGGCAGACTATCCAAATAAGGTTAAAACTATATTTGATGTTCCGTTTAGCCAATATGTAAAAATCAGATCCGATTTTAGGCATTATTTAAAACTCGGAAAAGAAAGCGAATTAGCCAGCAGATTGATTGTTGGAGCTGGATTTGCCTACGGGAATTCGAATACGCTTCCAGCATCCAAACAGTTTGTTGTAGGAGGAACTAATAGTATTCGAGCTTTTAGAGCACGAACTTTAGGGCCAGGAAGTTATGTTATTCCACCAACGACAAATGATAATTATACACCAGATCAATCCGCTGATTTAAAATTGGAATTTAATACCGAATATCGTGCAAAGCTTTTCAGTATTGTTAGAGGTGCGGTGTTTTTTGATGCTGGAAACATTTGGTTACTGCATGCCGACCCGAACAAACCTGGTGCAGAAATCTCAAAAGATTTTATGAAAGAAATTGCAATTGGAGCAGGAGCAGGTTTACGTTTCGATTTATCGTTTTTAGTTTTAAGAACAGATTTGGCCATTCCGCTTCGAAATCCTGCCTTGCCTGACGGACAAAGATGGGTAATTGACGATATTAATTTTGGAAGCAGTTCGTGGAGAAAAGATAATTTAATTTTGAATATTGCTATTGGATATCCTTTCTAAGTTTTTTTGCCATTTTTTTCGCCACGAATTCACGAATTTTCGCTAATCTACACGGATACTTATAATTGAATTTCACAAATTAAATTTGTGAAATGGAAAAAATTTATAGATAATGACATTAGCGAAAATTCGTGAATTCGTGGCAGAAAAAGAAACAATTTCGTGGCGGAAAAAAAGAAAAAATGAAGTAAATTGGTCTAAAATATTTTAGAGGAATGCAAAACTTGATTAAAAGAATTATAGGTGTTGGAGTTATTGTTTTAATAATTGTTCTGGGGTTTAAGTATTGCCAGTTCAAAAAAGAAGACGATTCAGATATTCAGTATAATACTAATTTAATTCAGCAGCAGATTCTTAACGTTGGGAAATTGGTTGTTACCGAAGGGCATTTTTCAGAAGTCATTACCTATAAAAATCAGCAGAAATATTTGATGGACATGATTTCCTTTGAGAAAAAAGCGCTTATTGTGGTCAATGCAAATGTGACCGTTGCTTACGATTTGCATCAGATGAAATATGATATTGATGAGAAAAACAAAACCATTACGATTTTAAACATTCCAAAAGAAGAAATTACCATAAACCCAGATATTCAGTTTTATGATGTCGAACAAAGTAAACTAAATCCTTTTACAGGCGACGATTACAATAAAATCAACAAATCTGTAAAAGCCAATCTGGCTAAGAAAATCGAAAAATCTACCCTAAAAACCAACGCCCAAAACCGATTAATAAGCGAATTATCTAAGATTTTAATCATGACGAATTCAATGGGCTGGAAACTGCAATACAACGGAAAAACTATCGAGTCTGAAACGGAGTTGACTCAGGATTTGAATTCAAAGTTGTAAAAAAGAATCTCGCAAAGTTGCAAAGAATTTTTGCCACAGATTAAAGGATTAAAATGATTGAATGCCAAATTCGTGGATAGTTTTCATAAACAGAATTTCCACAATCTTGTTATTTCGACGAAGGAGACTCGAGCGATAGCGAACAGGCGAAGCAAATCTCCACGAAAAGCTCGACAAAGATTGGTTTTTCGTTACGGAGTTACTTGCGGAGATTTCTCCTTCGTCGAAATGACAAATATTATGTTATTTACTTAATAAAAAACTTCGCGTCTTAGTGCCTTTGTGGCAAATTATCAAAAATCAAATCCAATCCACCAGAAATTAAATGTGCAATTTCAGGACGTCTTTCTTTCAATTGATCCAGATATACTAAAACTTCCTGTAAAAGCTGTTTCTCGTCCGAATCTTTCAAAAGCTCGGCAATTTCGATATTTAACAGCCAGTCATTTGAATGATTGCTTTTGACTTTTTCAAAAACCGATTTCAATTCCGATTTAGAGTCTTTATTATTTCTTATGTTTCTAACTGTAGCATATAAAACTTCCAATTCATCACGCTCGTCAGTATGTTTTGCTTTGATTGTTTTTGTTGAAGGAACAATATTAATTAAATCAAAACTATTCACATCGGCAGGGCCAGAGAATGCAGAAATCACTTTTTTGCCAATTGCCATATCGTAATTGCCCCATTCAGGCTGAAACAAAATAGTTTCTCCGTGAGTAACGGTACAATTTTTAAAACTAATTAGAATGATTTCTCCATGTAAGTTTCGAGACCCTGTAATGATTTCGCCCTCCACAATAATATTGCCTTCAAATTCCAGTTTTACAGTTTCGTTTTCTACAATACTGTAAGCTTGTAAATCCTTCGGACTCATATCTTCAATCGCCAGGTTAAAACCTTTCAGTTTCCCGATCGGACTTCCAAATCCATGAGGATGCGTTAAAGTTCCGTGACCAACTAATTCTTTTTCGCGGTAAGAAAGAGCTGTTTTTCCAGTAGTCTGAATGTAAACTGGTTTTCCTTCTTCTTCAATTACATTGGTAAAAACTCCAGAAATTTGTAAACCTGTACTTAATTCGATTGTTCCTAAAGCATTCGATTGAATCAGTTTCTGGATACCCGACAAACCTCCAGTTCGTAAAGCCATTTTATTAGCAAATTCTTCCAAAATCAAACTCAAATAAGAGAAATTTGGTGTTACATAAAGCTGAGGTTGCAATTGTGTAATATCAAAATTCTGATTGGCTGCAGAAATATCATAAGGGATTTTCTTCACATTATCAGTCATGCACCAAGCGCTTTCTCCAATAGAAGAAAGTAATCCTGCACCATATATTTTCGGATTTTCAACTGTTCCAATCAAACCGTATTCAACTGTCCACCAATGTAAGTTTCGAATTTGAGCCATTTCAGATAATTCGCCCATGTTGTTTTGCAAGTCAGCAACCGCTTTTTCGGCTTCATCGATTTTTTCTTGTGGCGTATCTTCTGCTTCTTTTAAAATAGAAAGCAGGCGAATTGCTTCATACATTTGATAATCTTTATGAGAAGAAATCGCTTTACAGCCAATTTCGCCAAAACGTCTTAAATATTCGGCATATTCTGGATTGGCAATAATGGGAGCGTGACCTGCACCTTCGTGAATGATGTCTGGAGCAGGAGTATATTCAATATGTTCTAATTGTCTAATGTCTGAAGCAATAACCAAAACGTTATAGGCTTGAAATTCCATAAAAGCATTTGGCGGAATAAAGCCATCAACAGCAACCGCCGCCCACCCAATTTCACTTAGAATTCGGTTCATGCCGTACATGCTCGGAATAGAATCAATTTCGATTCCTGTTTTGCGTAAACCTTCTAGATAAGAATGATGTGCAACTTTAGAAAGATAATCTACATTTTTGCGCATAACATATCGCCAAACCGCTTGATTGATAGGAGTGTAGTCACTATAATCTTGAGGTTTAATAAATTGCTGTAAATGCTTTGGCAATCTCTCTAATAACGGATTGGTTTCAATATTTGGATTCATTTCGAAAACGTTGTAGATTAAAATGTAAAATTACGAATTTAAGACTCGATTTTTTATCATCCATCGCAAAATTTTTATTCGAAATTGACTTTTATTGCATTTTTGTAGATTTTTAAAGAGCTGAAATAAATGCGATTTTAGCAGTCGTTATTATCGAAACTTACTCTTTCCATCGTTTGTTGATAGTTTTCAATCTCTTTTTTGGTCATTGGAGTTTCTTTTACCTCTACTTTCAATTGTTTTTTAGCATCAGGGCTAATCCATAAACCAGTGAAAGTATTGCCGCTTTTCTGTAAAATTAAAACACCACTGAAATTGTGTTCAACCATAACAAACTCATTTTCTTTCTTTTTGTTTTGAGTAGGATAAATTTGAATCCAATTTTTTGATTTATTGTAGCGATACATTGCTGCATAGCTTAAATCGGCATTACATTGATTTTCTGATGTCTGAATGTAAAGTGTAATCGGGGTTTTTCCGTCGACAGTTCCTTTGTATAAATTAGAAGCTGGTGTTTGTGCTGATAATTGGTTTAAAAATGAGAAACAGATTGCAATAAAGAAAATAACTTTTTTCATAAATAAAAGAATGTAGATTTGGGTTTAATTCATTTTATCAAATATAAAGTTCTGCTTTTTAATTGAAAGAAATTTTTTAAGATTTTTTTATTGCATTTCTCATTTCATTTTCTGCATTTCTAAAATACTCAATTTTATGGCTAAACATAAAAGCCATATTCGTAGCGCGCATTTTGGCTTCTTCGGTTATTGGTCCTGCAAATTGCGAATCGATTGTCGAATTAAAAATAGCGATCCAACGGTCAAAGTGCGTTTTGTCTACTGGTAACTGTTTATGTGGAGGAAAAGGCGTTCCAGAATAAGCGCGAACATCAAATAAAATCGTCTGCCAAAAATTGTACATTTTTTGCAGATGCGGTTCCCAACGATCTTGTAGTTTATCATTAAATATCTGCCCGATTAAATCGTCCTTTCTAACATTTGCATAAAAGCTATTAACCATTTGCTGAATGTCTTCTATTGTCGAAATATCTTTTAAAGCTGTCATTTTTTAAGTTTTAAAGTAAATGCAAAAATACGATAACTTCTTTTTTGTTTTCTGACATTTATCATTTTAGACAAGATTATCCAATCAATTGTGTAAACAAATCTTGATTATCGTTCAAGTATTGAAACTCAAAACCATTTTCGGTCATTTTTATTTTAATAGGCATAATGTCATTTTTGTTTTTCAATTCTAAACCAACGACAACAGAACCAACTTCTCGACTGTTTTTCTTAGCAAACTGAAAATACGTGATGTCGTCATCAGGCCCTAAAATATTATTGACAAATTCTTTTAAAGCCCCTGGACGCTGTGGAAACTGAATCATAAAATAATGCATCAAACCTTCATAAAGTAGAGAGCGCTCTTTTATTTCGGCAGTTCTTTCAATGTCATTATTGCTTCCGCTTACAATACAAACTACATTTTTACCTTTAATTTTAGCTGCATAAAAATCTAAAGCTGCAATTGTTAATGCTCCTGCTGGTTCAACAACCATTGCTTCTTCATTATACAATCTTAAAATTGTAGTGCAGACTTTTCCTTCGGGAACCAAAATTATATCTTCCAGATTATAACGGCAGATTTCAAAAGTTTTATCCCCAACTTGTTTTACAGCAGCTCCATCTACAAATTTGTCAATTGTTTTTAGTGGTGTATTTTTGTTTTCTTCAATCGAAGTTTTCATTGAAGGCGCACCTTTTGGTTCGACTCCAATTATTTTGGTATGCGGACTCAAATGCTTGAAAACCTCAGATAGACCAGAAGCCAGTCCGCCGCCGCCAATTGGAACAAAAACATAATCGATAGGTTCTTTACAGCTTTCTAAGATTTCTAACCCTACGGTTCCCTGTCCAGCAATTACTTTTTCATCATCAAAAGGATGAATAAATGTTTTATGATTTTTGATCGCATCAGCAGTTGCAGAAGCATAAGCGTCATCAAAAGTATCGCCAGTTAAAACAATTTCAACAAACGATTTTCCGAACAATTGAACTTGTTTTACTTTTTGTTTTGGAGTTGTTTTTGGCATGTAAATTTTGCCTTGAATCTTTAAAAGATTGCAAGAATAAGCAACACCTTGAGCATGATTTCCGGCACTGGCGCAAACAATTCCGTTTGCTTTTTCTTTTTCATTTAATGAAGAAATCTTATTGTAAGCGCCCCGAATTTTATAAGAACGAACAATTTGCAAATCTTCTCTTTTTAATAAAATAGTAGATTCAAATTCGTCTGAAAGATTCAAATTTTGGGTTAGAGGCGTTGCGGCAACTACATTTTCAAGCTGCTTTTGGGCATTAAGTACTTCGTTAAATAAACTCATGAGAATTTGTTTTTTTGCCACGAATTCACGAATTATTTTTGATAATCTTTGAACATATAAATTCGTGAATTCGTGGCTGTTTAAAATTATTTTTAAAATAAAAAAACCTCCCAATTGGGAGGTTTCTATAAATTATATTTTACAAACTTATATAACACCTCGCCATTACTGCTGAATTGCAATAATGCTAATAATAGCGATAATAATGTTGTTAAAGTTTTTCATTTTTTTAGCTGATTGAGTAGCAAATGTATTAATTATTTCTGAAAAGTTCGAAACTATTTAAAGTTTTATAAAAACTGAAAACTGCCAATTGGGAATGAAAACTATTTTTTAACTGGCGGATATTGAGCTAAAATTTTGCCTACAAATTCAGCAATTTTTTCATCTTTTTTATCGATGTTTCTTGTCAGAGTTCCAACACCTTCACCTTGCCAGATCATTTCTTTCTTTTTAGCATCGATCAAATCAATGTACAAAGTGCCCTCAGTAGAAGTTGAAACAGTAGTTTGATTTCCATACATCATATAAGGATTCCAACCCCAGCCCCAGCCGTAACCCCAGCCAGCACTAAATTGGTTTACATCTACTTGCTCTCTTGATTTTGTAAAAATATTGATCAGTAAATCTGGATTGTCGCTTTTGGTAAACCCTTTAGCCTGCATTTGATCATCAATAGCGCGTAGAATTCTTCTTTTGTCTAAATCTGATATTTCAACCTTGTCAATTCCGGGCTTAAAATAGGCGTACGTTTTATAAGGCGCAAAATCGACAGTTTTGTCATAATCAGAATAAACAGTCACACTGCTACATGAAGTAAGGATCAAAAGCAGGAAAAACGGAATTAACTTTAGTGTTTTCATATATTCAAAAATTAAATGTTCTTTTTTTAAGTCTGTTAGGCTGAGCGGAATCGAAGCCTTTTCGTTATTGTAAGACTTCCGAATCATCGCGATGCTCATGATGACATTACGTTATTTTAAAGCAAACTTTCGTCAACTAAATTGGGTAAAGTCACTTTTAATAAAGGCTCAACTTCCATGGCTCTTTTTATGGCAAAAACAGCACCTTCATTTCGAGCCCAGCTTCTTCTTGAAATTCCGTTGTTAACATCCCAGAAAAGCATTGATGCTAAACGTTTTGAAGCCTCTGTAGAACCATCAAGAACCATACCAAATCCGCCGTTTATAACCTCGCCCCAGCCAACTCCGCCTCCATTATGAATAGAAACCCAAGTTGCTCCTCTAAAGCTGTCTCCAATTACGTTATGAATTGCCATATCGGCTGTAAATCGAGATCCGTCGTAGATGTTTGAAGTTTCTCTATAAGGAGAATCAGTTCCTGAAACATCGTGATGATCGCGTCCTAAAACAACCGCGCCAATTTCACCTTTTGCAATTGCCTGATTAAAAGCTTCGGCAATTTTAATTCTGCCTTCAGCGTCAGCATACAAGATTCGAGCTTGTGAACCTACAACCAATTTATTTTCCTGTGCGCCTTTAATCCATTTAATATTATCCTGCATTTGCTGCTGAATTTCATTTGGAGCAGTTTCAGCCATTTTTTCCAAAACTTCGCAAGCAATCGCATCTGTTTTTAATAAATCTTCAGGTTTCCCTGAAGTGCAAACCCAACGGAAAGGACCAAATCCATAATCAAAACACATTGGGCCCATAATATCCTGAACGTAACTTGGATATTTAAAATCGATATTGTTTTCGGCCATTATATCGGCTCCTGCACGGGAAGCTTCTAATAAAAAGGCATTTCCGTAATCAAAAAAGTAAGTTCCTTTTGCGGTGTGTTTGTTAATAGCATCTGCGTGACGGCGTAAGGTTTCCTGAACTTTTTCTTTAAATAATTCCGGATTATTGGCCATCAAATCATTTGCTTCTTCAAAAGAAATTCCAACCGGATAATAACCTCCAGCCCAAGGATTATGAAGCGAAGTCTGGTCTGAACCTAAATCGATCTTGATATTTTCCTCATCGAAACGCTCCCAAACGTCCACGACATTTCCTAAATAAGCAATGGAAACGGTTTCTTTATTCGCTTTCGCTAAAGTTACTCTGGCAACCAATTCGTCAGTTGAAGTTACCACTTCATTAATCCATCCTTGTTCGTGACGGATTTTAGTAATTTTCGGATTTACCTCAGCACAAACCGTAATGCAACCTGCAATATTTCCTGCTTTTGGCTGTGCACCCGACATCCCGCCAAGACCAGAAGTTACAAATAAACTTCCTTCAGGATTTTGTTTTATTTTTCTAAAACCATTTAAAACCGTAATTGTCGTTCCGTGTACAATTCCTTGAGGGCCAATGTACATATAACTTCCAGCCGTCATTTGTCCGTATTGAGAAACTCCTAACGCATTCATTTTTTCCCAATCGTCAGGTTTCGAGTAATTCGGGATAACCATTCCGTTGGTAACCACAACTCTTGGCGCTTCTTTATGCGAAGGAAACAATCCCATTGGATGTCCTGAATACATGGTTAAAGTCTGCTCATCTGTCATTTCAGACAAATATTGCATCGTCAATAAATACTGCGCCCAGTTTTGAAAAACGGCTCCGTTTCCTCCATACGTAATCAATTCATGCGGATGTTGCGCCACAGCATAATCCAAATTGTTCTGAATCATGTGCATAATCGCTTTTGCCTGTAAAGATTTTCCAGGATATTCGTCAATTGGTCTTGCATACATTTTGTAATCTGGACGAAGACGATACATATAAATACGGCCGTATTTTTCTAATTCTTCTGAGAATTCAGGAAGTAATTCGGCGTGATGTTTTGGATCAAAATAACGTAAAGCATTTTTCAGCGCCAGCTTTTTTTCTTCTGCCGAAAGAATTTCTTTTCGTTTCGGAGCATGATTAATTGCTGGATCGTAAGCCTGCTTTGCTGGTAATATAGAAGGTATTCCTTGTTGTATTTGTTCTTTGAAAGTCATTTTTTTAAGATTCTAAGATGCTGAGATTCTAAGTTACTAAGATATTGAGCTTAGATTAACATCAGATTAATTTTTGTTTTTTTAATTATGTCGCCCCTCTAGGGCTTAAATGTGACAAACGTTTAAATGATTTCTATAAATATTTCGCTCCTCTGGAGCATTATGAAATTTAAATAAATCAAGAAAAGCCTTGGAAAGGCGAAATATTTATAGAAAATAATAATCACCCAATACAAAAGCTCCAGCGGAGCGAAATATTCATTTAGGCAAAATATCTAATTATCCACTTTGCCACATTTTCTAATTAAAAAACTAGGGATAACGGATATCCGACCTATGATACGATTTGTAAATCGTAATCTTAAACTTTCTTGAACGAATATCCATTTATAATTTTAGATTTTAGATTGTTGATTTTAAATTGGAATTTGGAATTTAAAAAATTGGAATTTTAAATATAAACTTCCTCATTAACACAAAACGGCATTTTTTTATTTTCAAAAAGCGCAATAATATTTTGAGCTGCGCAAATCGCCATTGCGTTTCTAGCTTCATAAGTTGCAGAGCCAATATGTGGTAAAATGCAACAATTAGGAAGTGATAATAACGGATTATCTGATTTCATTGGTTCAGGATTGGTAACATCCAATCCTGCGCCCCAGATAATACTATTCGTTAGCGCCTCAAATAAATCATTTTCATTATGAAATTTTCCTCTTGCCGTGTTGATGAAAATCGAATTAGATTTCATTTTAGCAAAAGCATTTTTATTGAAAATTTCGTTATTTTCTTCTGTATAATTCGAATGAACACTCAAAACATCACTTTGTGAAAGTAGCGTTTCAAAATCTACATATTTCGCATCCAATTCTTTTTCGGCAATTTCATTATGAGAACGATTGTGGTAAATTATGTTCATTCCGAATGCGGCTTTACATTTTTTAGCCATTTCAAAACCAATTCTTCCCAAACCGAAAATTCCCACCGTTTTACCGTAAAGTTCTTGTCCTAAATTAGCCAAAGGGTCAAAACTTCCCCAATCATTGTTTAAAATTCTTTTATGATTGAAAAATGACTTTCTCGCAACACTTTGCATCAATAAAAAAGCAACATCTGATGTAGCTCTGCTTAAAACGTCGGGCGTATTTCCAACAGGAATTTTTCTGCTGTTTGCTGATGGAATATTGACAGAATCAAATCCGACAGAGAACAAAGCAATTCCTTTTAAATTGGGACATTGCTGAAAAAAATCTTCATCAAATTTGTTTGTGCCAACATTAAGCAACGCATCATGTTCTTGACAGATTTTTATAAACTCATCTCTTGACAATACATTTTCTGTTGGATTTATTGTAAAGGTAATGCCTTTGTCTTGAAGCAATTTAATGCCATCTTCTGGTATATTTTTATTGATAAAAACCTTCATCCTGTGGTATTCTAATTTTTATTTATTCTTCCTGTTTTTTTATCATATCCGTACGGACAGTGGCGACAACCGCTTTTGCAACAATAACCACGTTTTAAATGATGTTTTTCAGTAAAGCATTTGTAACCTTCGGGCGTATAGTAAAAATCTTCGCCTTCGATTAATTTATTTTCATTACTTTGCTCTTTCATAAATCTGCTTCGGGTTCTTTTTCGGATAAACTAAAATCAAAAATATAAATATTTGATTATGATTTTATTGAAATCGAACAATTTTATAGCTACAAATTTATAAATTTTACAGCCAATGTTTCTGATTGTTGCTAAATATTTAATTCCGAAAGGGTATCGAGGAATGGCTTTATTTCCTTTCGTTTTAGTTAAATATGATTTTGATAAAGCAAACGGGATTTTTGTAAATCATGAAAAAATACATTTGAGGCAACAGCTAGAAATGCTAGTTCTGCCATTCTTTATTTGGTATGTTCTGGAATTTTTAATTCGTTTAATTCAATACAAAAACAAAGATCTAGCGTATCGAAATATTAGTTTTGAAAGAGAAGCTTACACAAAAGAAACCGATTTAAATTATCTGAAAAACAGATCTTTTTTCCAGTTTCTACATTACATTAAATTAAAATGAATCCAGTTTTCAATCAGTCCATCAATATTCAATTTCCGAATGATATTTCGTTGACGATAAAGCGTGAAGATCTCATCCATCCTTTTGTTTCGGGGAATAAATTTAGAAAACTGAAATACAATTTACTTCAGGCGAAAGCCGAAAATAAAACCACTTTACTGACTTTTGGCGGAGCATTTTCCAATCATATTGCAGCAGTTGCTTATGCAGGAAAAGAACAAGGCTTCAAAACCATCGGAATAATTCGAGGCGATGAACTTTTAGATAAAATAGAAGAGAATCCAACTTTGAAATTTGCCCAAGAAAACGGAATGCAATTTGAATTTGTTTCAAGAGAAGAGTATCGTTTGAAAGCTGAAAAATCTTTTATACAAAAGTTGAAAGATAAATTTGGAGATTTTTATTTGGTTCCCGAAGGAGGTACAAACGAATTGGCAGTAAAAGGTTGCGAGGAGATTTTAACAGAAGAAGATTCGGTTTTTAATTATGTTTGTTGTGCAGTTGGAACAGGCGGCACGATTTCGGGATTAATTAATAGTTCGTTGCAAAATCAGAAAATTTTGGGTTTTCCAGCGTTAAAAGGTGACTTTTTAACCGATGAAATTCGTATTTTTGCAAAAAAAGATAACTGGAATTTAATTTCTGACTATCATTTTGGAGGTTACGGAAAGATAAATTTAGAATTAATTGAATTTATTAATGCTTTTTTTGAAGAAAATAAAGTGCCCTTAGATCCAATTTATACAGGAAAGATGGTTTTTGGCGTTATAGATTTAATCAGCAAAAATTATTTTCCTGCACATTCAAAAATTTTACTCATTCACACAGGTGGATTGCAGGGAATTGATGGAATGAATATAAAATTGAAGCAGAAGAAATTACCAATACTAAAAACCAATGATTAAAAAAATTGTATTACTTCTCGTAATATTAGCTTTAGCAAGCTGCTCTTCTAGTAAGCCTGCTATCGCGACGACTAAAAAAGCGGCAGCAGTTCAATCTCGAACGGCAGCGACAAAAAGAAGTACTCCTGTTAAGCCTATCGGTAAAAATTACCCTTCTACAAATAATACAACTGAGGTTATTCAATCTACTTCCAAAACAGTTGTTACCAGCGATTTGATTAATAATTATGTCTTGCTTTACAAAGATATTGCAATGGGAAACATGAAAACGTACGGAATTCCAGCGAGTATTATTCTAGCGCAAGGAATTTTGGAATCGGGCGCAGGGAGAGGAGATTTGGCTGTAGATGCTAATAATCACTTTGGTATAAAATGTCATAACGATTGGTTAGGAGAAAGTGTTCGCCACGACGATGATTCGGCTCAGGAATGTTTCAGAAAATATCCTCAGGCATCAGAATCCTATAGAGATCATGCTTTATTTTTGGTTGGAAAAAAGCGATATGCAACTTTATTTACTTACGAAAAAGACGATTATAAATCTTGGGCAAAAGGCTTGAGAGCGGCAGGTTATGCAACCGATCCGAAATATCCAGACAAACTGATTAGTTATATTGAACGTTATAATCTACATCAATATGATTGTCAGGTTACAGGAAGAAACTATGTGCCAATTAATACTTCGGCTCCACCTAAAAAATCATCTTATGATGTCGCTTCTGATCCAAAGATCAATATGAACCAATATGATCCAAATTCATACGAAGTTCAAAAAGGAGATACATTGTATTCCATTTCAAAGAAATTCAATTTATTGGTTGAAGATTTAAAAAGAAAAAATAATCTAACGGATAATGCTATTTCAATTGGACAGAGACTTAAGGTTAAGTAATTAAGTGGTCAGGTTCAGTTTTTAGTGTTCAGTCTCAGTGGCAGTTTCCAGTTCTGTTGAAATTAATCTAGAAATTAAAATAGGTTTTCAGTTTTAATCTAAAATCTGAATTCTAAAATCAAAAATAAGAATGTTATATAAAAGAAGTAGTCAGCTTTTTGCTGAAGCAGAAAAAGTAATTCCGGGAGGAGTAAATTCACCAGTAAGAGCATTTAAAGCCGTTGGCGGAACTCCGATTTTTGTAAAAAGTGCCAAAGGTGCTTATTTATATGATGAAGATGGAAACAAATTAATAGATTATATTAACTCTTGGGGACCAATGGTTTTGGGTCATGCCTATCAGCCAGTTGTTGATGCTGTTATTGAAAAAGCAAAACTAGGAACTTCATTTGGTATGCCGACCGAATTGGAAACTGAAATTGCGGCTTTGGCTGTTTCTATGGTTCCAAATATTGACAAAATTCGTTTTGTAAATTCAGGTACAGAAGCTTGTATGAGTGCAATTCGTTTGGCTCGAGGATTTACAAAAAGAGATAAAATTGTAAAATTTGCGGGTTGTTACCACGGACATTCAGATTCATTTTTGATTCAAGCAGGAAGTGGAGCCGTAACTTTTGGTTCGCCAAATAGTCCTGGTGTAACAGAAGGAACAGCAAAAGATACTTTGTTAGCCAAATACAATGATTTAGAGAATGTAAAAACTTTAATCGAAGCTAATAAAGGAGAAATCGCTGCGATTATCATTGAAGCAGTTGCAGGAAATATGGGATGTATTCCGCCTCAAGAAGGATTTTTGCAAGGTTTAAGAGATTTGTGTACTGCAAACGGAATTTTATTGATTTTTGATGAAGTAATGACAGGTTTCCGTTTGGCTCGCGGTGGTGTACAGGAATTATATGGTATCGATGCTGATATCGTGACTTTCGGAAAAGTTATCGGTGGTGGATTGCCGGTTGGAGCTTTTGCGGCACGCGAAGAAATCATGAATTATTTAGCTCCTCTTGGACCAGTTTATCAAGCGGGAACATTATCTGGAAATCCGTTAGCAATGGCAGCGGGATTGGCAATGCTAAAAGCACTTGATTCTGACAGAGAAGTTTTTACTCGTTTAGAAGAAAAAACGGCTTATTTAGAAGCGGGAATTGATAGAGTTTTAAAAGCAAATAATGTTGCGTTTACTATTAATAGAGTTGGTTCTATGATTTCGGTTCACTTTGATGCCAATCCAGTTACCGATTTCCAAACTGCTGCAAAAGGAGATAACGAAACATTCAAGAAATTCTTCCACGGATTATTGCAAGAAGGTGTTTACATCGCACCATCTGCATACGAAACGTGGTTTATTACAGATGCATTAACTTACGAAGATTTAGATTTTACAATCAATGCGATCGATAAAGTATCGAAAACATTTTAAATAACAAAAAAGAGGCTTTCAAAGCCTCTTTTTTTTGCATCAATTAGATTTTATCTTTTTTGTGCTCTTTCATTTTATCCCTCATTTTGTCTTTTTTCTCTTCTTGAAGGGTTTTCCATTTTGTGTATTGATCAGCTTTTAAGATTGATTTCATTTTAGCATCATTTGCTGTAACTTCGTCTTCCATTTGTTTTTTGAAAGCTGCTTTTTCTTCAGCAGTTGGTTTTGTGTTGCTATCTTTTTTTTCTTTTCTAGCTTCTCTAAATTTTTCGGCTTTTGCACTTCTATCTGCTAAAAGCTGCTTTACCTGTGCTTGCTGACTAGCATCTAAACTTAATTCTGTAGTCAGTTTTTGAAGTTGTTTCTCATTACGCTGTTCCGGAGTCATTCTCTCTCTTTGCTCACGCGCCGGTTTTTGATCTGTTTCTTGTGCAAAACTTGCTATTCCAACAAATAACATAGCTGCAATAAATAATTTTTTCATATTCAAGTTTTTTAATTGTTTACAGATTAGACTTTATTAATTAAAACAGGTTTAATCACTCTTTTGAAATTGTGTTTTATTTAACAGATTGATTACCAGTTTTTCTAAGAATGAATTTAAATAAGATTATTATAACGCTAAATATTTGACAGTAAGTGCTTTGCTTTGGATATTTTTTTTAACTTTAGTAAACTATTGCTTTTTTGTTGTTTAGTAAAAGCAATTTCCATGATTCCCATATTTCAGTAATAGATTTTCAAAAACACAATTTAATACTTTATTCTATGGCAGATCTTTCCCAAGCCCACCGCATCCTTTTTTTAAACACTTTGGCATTTGCAATCTGTTTTGCATGCTGGACACTCAACGGAGTACTGGTCACTTTTTTAGTTGATAAGGAAATTTTTAACTGGAGTGTTGTACAGATCGGCTGGCTTTTAGGGATTCCTGTTCTTACAGGATCGATTATGAGATTGCCAATGGGAATTTTAACTGATAAGTTTGGAGGTAAAATTGTGCATTCTGCTTTATTGATTTTGGCATCAATTCCATTGTTTCTTTTACCCTTTGCGACTTCTTTTACTGTTTTTGCTATTCTAAGTTTCTTATTCGGAATGGTCGGAACCAGTTTTGCTGTAGGCGTAGCATCAACTTCTGTTTGGTATCCAAAAGAATGGCAGGGAAGAGCTTTAGGAATTTTCGGAATGGGAACTGCAGGAGCCTCAATTACACCATTTCTTGCCCCTTCTTTATTAAGTACATTTTCAGAAAGCGATCCTGAAAATGGTTGGAAATGGCTACCTATTCTCTACGGTTCTGCTTTATTATTGATGGGGATTGTATTTCTGATTTTTGCCAAAAACAAAAAAATAGAAGCACAGTCCAAAACGGTAAAACAATTATTACAGCCTTTAAAGAGCGTGCGTGTTTGGCGTTTCGGAACTTATTATTTCTTAGTATTTGGGTCGTTTGTTACTTTCTCACAATGGCTTCTGCCAAATTTTATGAATGTCTATCACACGACTTTAGTTTTAGGCGGAATCTTTACTTCTTGTTTTAGTTTACCTGCAGGTGTCGTACGCGCTTTTGGAGGTTTTTTATCGGATAAATTCGGGGCTAGAAAAGTAATGTATTGGGTTTTGAGTTCTTCAGTCGTTTTAAGCTTTTTACTATTATTTCCTAAAATGGATATTACAACATCAGGAAGTGGGTTGTTATCTAGCAAAGCAGGGACAGTTACGTCTGTAGCACCAGATAAAATTGTAATAGATGATAAAGAATATAACATCGCCCAGAAAGACGAAAGTCAGCCGCATTCTAAATTTTTTCCATCCAAAAAAACATGGCAGGAAGTGGTTGTAGAGCAAAACCAAAAAGTGCAAAAGAAAGATTTATTGGCAGAAGGAATTACACAAATTCATTTTGAAGCCAATATGTGGGTGTATTTAGTTTTGGTTATTCTAATAGGAATTTCGTGGGGAATTGGTTCTGCTGCTGTTTACAAACATATACCAGATTATTTTCCTAATGAAGTGGGAGTAATTGGCGGAATGGTCGGACTCTTAGGCGGTTTAGGCGGATTCTTCGGGCCCATTATTTTCGGGTATTTATTATCATTTACAGGATTCTGGACGAGCTCGTGGCTCTTTATTTTGGCATTGTCGCTAACTTGTTTAATCTGGATGCATCGTGTAATTGTGAAAATGACAAAAGAAAAACTGCCTGAAATGGCTAAAGATATTGATCGAAAATAATCTGTCATGAAAGAAAAAACATTTAATACAAAAGCTTTATTAATTGCAACGGCCGCTTCGGTTTTTATGGTCGTATTGGTTTTCTATGGATCAAGAAAACTGCAAAATTTTGATGCGGCTTTGGTTACCTATCTGTTCGGAACTCTGTTTGCATTTTTCGGAGTTGTGTATCGCTATACGGTTTGGCTGCAACGCCCGCCAACTTGGATGTATTTCAAACGCGGAATTCATTTTCTCTTTACAGGAAAAGTATTTTCGCATTTGTGGTTCTTAGGAAAAGAATCAGTTCAGAATATCGCTTTTCAGAAATTCATTTATCCAAGAGGAAAATACAGATGGCTGGCCCATTTTTGTATTGCAATTGGCTGTTTTTCTGCTTTTGCTATTACTTTCCCGCTCACATTTGGATGGATCCATTTTACTTTGGCACCCAATTCCATTTCCGTTTACGAAGCTCATTTTTTTGGTTTTAAAGTAATGGATTTCAGATTGGATTCTATTATGGCATTTTTGACTTTCCATGCCTTAAACTGGTCTTCTTATCTGGTTATTTTCGGTTCTCTTTATTATTTAAGAAGACGTTTAACCAATCCAGGATTAATTGCCACACAGACTTTTGAAGGCGATTTACTGCCACTTCTTTTATTAATTGCTATTTCGGTCACTGGATTATGCCTAACGTATTCGTATCAGTTTATGAAAGGATTCGCGTATGATTTTCTAGCCGTAATTCATGCTGTAACGGTTATAATGTTTTTGATATGGATTCCCTTTGGAAAGTTCTTCCACATCATTCAGCGACCGGCTCAAATTGGTGCGCATATTTACAAAAAGGAAGGAATGAAAAAAGGAATGGCAATTTGTAAAGAAACAGGAAAGCCTTTTACAACACAGCTTCATATAGACGATTTAAAAATAGTAACAAAACAATTAGGTTTTGACTTTAGTGATGATGAAGGAAATTCACACTTGGATTTAAGTCCCGAAGGGAAACGAGATCGTTTGGCAAAAGCACATTTAAAAGCCAGAATTGAAGGCGGAAATTTATTTGGATAAAAATATAGTTTCAGGTTTCAAGTTTCAAGTTTCGTCGCAGAACTTGAAACCTGAAACCTGAAACCAAAAAATAACAAAAAAATCATGGCAAAACTACCTGTATCAACTGAAAAAATAATTGAAGCATTTGGTCCGCATCTGAATTATACGCCAAAAGAAGGGTATTCAGGACGTGATGAACCAGATAAAACGGTTAAAACACATTGTTGTTTCTGCGGCATGCAGTGCGGTATTCAATTATCTGTAAAAGACAATAAAGTGGTTGGTTTTGAGCCTTGGATGGAATTTCCGTTCAACGAAGGGCGTTTGTGTCCAAAAGGTGTTCAGCGCTATATGCAGAACAATCATCCCGACCGATTATTGCATCCGATAAAAAGAGTGGAAGGCAAAGGTTTTGAACAAACCACTTGGGATGAAGCAATGGATAAAACCGTTTCTGAAATCAAAAGAATTCAGGAAAAATATGGGAAACATGCGTTTTCGATGTTATCTGGAGTTTCGTTAACTAATGAAAAAAGTTATTTGGTTGGAAAATTCGCCAGAGTGGCTTTAAAAACAAGAAATTTAGATTACAACGGACGCCTTTGCATGGTAAGTGCTGGCGCAGGAAATAAAAAGGCATTTGGCTTAGACCGCGCTTCAAACAATTATTCTGACTTAGAATATGCTGAGGTTATTATAGTGGCTGGAGCGAATATCAGCGAAACGTTTCCCACTTTAACCCATTGGATTTGGAAAGCCAGAGATCGAGGTGCAAAACTGATTGTTGTCGATCCGCGTGTTATTCCGTTAGCGAGAACAGCCGATATTTATTTGGATGTAAGGCCAGGAACTGATTCTGCTTTATATGGTGCAATGCTGAAATATCTCGTAGATCACGATATGTTAGATCATGATTTTATTGATAATCATACTTCAGGATTTCAGGAAACGATTGATGCTGTAAAAGAATATACGTTAGAATGGGCCGAAGAGATTACAGGAATTGCAAAAGAAAAAATTAAAGAAGCGGCCGAATTATGGGGAAAAGCTAAAACGAGTTTTTTACTTCACGCAAGAGGAATCGAACATCACTCAAAAGGTGTCGATAATGTTTTGGGATGCATTAATCTGGTTTTGGCAACTGGAAGAATTGGAAGACCCTATTGCGGTTACGGAACGATTACCGGACAAGGAAATGGTCAGGGTGGAAGAGAGCACGGTCATAAATGTGATCAGCTGCCTGGAAACCGTGATATCGAAAATATGGATCATCGAAAATACATTGCCGATGTCTGGAAAATTAAGGAAGAAGATATGCCACATAAAGGCATTACAGCTTATGAAATTATAGAAGCAATTCACAGCGGTGAAATAAAAGGATTGATTTCGATTTGTTTTAATCCGTTAGTATCTCTTCCAAACAATAATTATGTGCGTTCTGCTCTTGAAAAATTAGAGTTTTATGTTGCGATAGATTTCTTTTTGAATGAAACTGCCCGTCATGCGGATATTGTTTTAGCGGGTTCATTGCAGGAAGAAGAGGAAGGAACAACAACTTCAGCTGAAGGACGAGTTATCCGAATTCGGCAAGCCGTAACACCTCCGGGAGACGCCAGAACAGATACTTCAATATTATTAGAATTGGCCAAAAGGTTAGGGGAGGAAGATAAGTTTACCTACGCTGACAGCGAAGCCATTTTTAATGAACTACGTATTGCTTCAAAAGGGGGGACTGCCGATTACAACGGAATTACCTATAAAAAAGTAGAAGATAATATGGGCGTTTTCTGGCCATGTCCAACCGAAGATCATCCTGGAACGCCAAGATTGTGGGAAGATAAAAAGTTTGCAACTCCAGACGGAAAAGCACATTTTAATCCTGCTCCGTATAAATTGCCAGGCGAAATTACAGATGAAGAATATCCGATAATATTAACTACGGGTCGAGTTGTATCTCAGTATTTAAGCGGAACACAAACAAGAAGAATCGGAAAACTGGTAGATCAGTTTCCAGAACCGTTGTTGGAAATTCATCCGGAAATGGCTCAGAAATATAATATTCAGCAGAGAGAACTAGTGAAAGTTTCTACGCGAAGAGGCGAAGGAATTTTCCCAGCCAATATTGTAGAAACCATCCGAAAAGATACTGTTTTTGTACCGTATCATTGGCCAGGGAAAAAATCTGCCAATCAGTTAACGCCGGGAACTTTAGATCCTATTTCTAAAATTCCAGAGTTCAAAGTTTGTGCTTGCAAGCTGGAACCTTTGGGAGAAATCGAAAATTCATCAGACAAATCAAATGCTTATGCAAGTGTTTAATCTATAAAAAGCAACAATTATGAATTTAACCAATTATAATAAAAACGAAGAGTTTTTTGTAGACTTACAAAGATGCATAGGCTGCAAAGCATGTGAGATGGCCTGTTCGGAATGCGAAACCAATGGTCAGGAATCGATGATTCATGTTAATTATGTAGAACGTGCCGTTACCATTCAGACCACAGTTCAGGTGTGCATGCATTGTGAAGATCCAGTTTGTGCCAATGTTTGTCCAGCCGATGCAATTTCGCAAGACGAATTTGGAGTGGTTCATACTGCAAATACAGAACGCTGTATTGGATGTTCCAATTGTGTGATGGCTTGTCCGTTTGGAGTTCCAAAAAAAATGGAAGAATACGATTTAATGATGAAATGCAATATGTGCTACGATAGAACGAGCGTTGGCAAAAAGCCAATGTGCGCTACGGTTTGCCCGAGCGGTGCATTATTTTATGGTACTCGTGCTCAAATCGAAGAAATGCGTCCAAATAGTACGCCTGTAAATTCATTTTTATTTGGAAAAGAGCGCGTAAATACAAAAGTAAATATCATGATGCCTAAGGGAAGCAACGAATTACGAATATTCTAAATCTAAAATCCATGTCTAAAGAAGATAATTTAAAAGAAAATTGGAAAAAAGATTTTCCTTATAAAAAGCAGGAATCTACACAAGTTAGCCGACGTGATTTTGCTAAATTCCTTACGCTGGTTTCTGGTGGTTTAATGGTGGGTAGCGGACTGGTTGCGGCAAAAGCCTATTTACTGCCAGCTGATGAAGTAGTGGGCGAACATTTTGTATGCGATGTAAAAGATATTCCGTTAGGCGGAACGAGAGGTTTTGTGATTGAAGGAAGTGCCATTCCGTATATTTTAGTTCATTTAGAAAGTGGCATGTTTAGAGCTTTTGAGCAAAAATGCACGCATCTTTCGTGTGCCGTTTATTACAAACCGGGAACAGGAATTATTCATTGTCCTTGCCATGAAGGTTCTTTTGATGCTTTGACCGGAGATGTTATTGCAGGACCTCCGCCAAGAGCGTTGCCTCAGTTGGAAGTGGTTTTGAAAGGAGAAAAGATTTTTGTAAAAGCTTTTGAAAATAAAGCGAGTTAATTGTTTAAGAAATATATTATGAGTACATTTAGAAAAAGCCAAAATCAGGCAAATCCAAATAAGTTGAATGTTATTCTTTCTACTTTAATATTTGTTTTAATCTTAAATGTAAGCATCCAAATTTGGTTGTTGTATGCCGCTTTAAACAATGCATTAGATAATAATAAAGAGATTTTGATTCCAGCATTTATAGGTTCGCTTATTTTATTTTTAATTGGTTTTGGATGGCTGTATTATCTGCCAAAAGGGAATTTTAGAAATAATAAAACATAAATAATTCACTATTATGAGCTCAAATCTTGGCGCAAAAAAAATCGCTTTTTTCTCGACCCAGCCTTACGACAAAACGTTTTTCAATAAATACAATGAAGATTTTGGTTTTCAGCTGGACTTTTTTGAAACACAGTTAAATCCGCAGACTGTTGCTTTAATCGAAGAATGCGAGATTGTTTGTGTTTTTGTAAATGATATTGTAAACGAAACGGTTATTAAACAATTAGCAGAAAAAAAAGTAAAAATCATTGCTTTACGTTGCGCTGGTTTTAATAATGTCGATTTAGAAGCGGCTAAAAAACACCACATAAAAGTTTGCCGTGTTCCCGCATATTCTCCTCAGGCGGTTGCCGAACATGCTATGGCAATGATTTTAACTTTAAACAGAAAAACACATAAAGCTTATAATAGAGTTCGCGAACAGAATTTTTCTTTAAACGGATTATTAGGTTTCGATTTATTCGGAAAAACAATTGGAATTATAGGAACAGGAAATATCGGAAAAGCATTTTCTAAAATAGCATTAGGTTTTGGCTGTAAAGTTTTGGCGTATGATATTGTTGAAAGTGATGAAATGAAAAAAGACGGCGTTTCTTTTGTTGGTTTAGAAGAGATCTTCAAGGCGAGCGATATTATTTCGTTGCATTGCCCATTAAACGATCAGACGAAACATGTAATCAATAAAACTTCACTTACTTTCATGAGGGACAGTGTTATGATCATCAATACGAGCCGCGGCGGATTAATAGAAACATCGTCGGTTATTGAAGGCTTAAAAGAAGGGAAAATAGGTTATTTAGGAATTGACGTTTACGAACAAGAAGAAAAATTGTTCTTTAGAGATTTATCGGCAGACATTATTCAAGACGATGCGATTCAGCGTTTAATGAGTTTTCCGAATGTATTGGTAACAGCGCATCAAGCATTTTTTACCAACGAAGCTTTAACTCAAATTGCATTGGTGACTTTCAATAATATAAAATCATTATTGACGCAGAATGATATTGAAAATAAAGCAGCATTATTAGTGTAATCGATCGCGAATTTAAAACATCAGATTATGAAAAATAGATTTCTGATTTTAATTATAATTTTGGTATTATCATCTTGCCAAAACAAAGACAATTCAAAAAATATTGTAAAAACAATTGTTCAAGATACCTTGTCTAAAACTCTTGGCGGAACGGCCGATTTAAGTGAAGTTTCCGAAAAAAATAATAAAGAAGTAGCATTAATTCGAAAACAATTGCTGATTTTATTGGAGAAAGATTTACCCGCAATGACAAAAGAAGACAGATCTTTCTACTATGAAGCTTTCGATTTAAATAACGATAAGAAAGAGGAATATTTTGTTGGTTTCTCTAATTCTTATTTCTGCGGAAGCGGAGGCTGTTCAGGTTATATTTTAAAGAATGACGGAACTGTGATTAATCGTTTCTCTGTAACCGATTTTCCAATTTATGTAACTACCTCATCAACAGAAAAATTTTATGATCTGATATTTGAAAGCGGAGGAAAATTTCATCTTTTAAAAATGAAAGGTGGAAAATATCCATCTAATCCTTCAGTTCAAGAAGTTATAAAAGGTGATATTCCAAAAGAAAGCACAAAGGTTTTGGATATTCAAGGGAAAAAATTGGAGAAGTATTTGTTTTAAAATAAAAAACCCGACAGATTTTGAAATCTGTCGGGTTTGAAATATTATAAATCCTAATTTTGGAGTTTGAATTTTTAAATCTTGGATTTTTTATGTTTTTCTAAAACTCAAATTCTCCAATTAGAATTTTACTATCACTTTCGCGTTTGTTTTCTTTTTGACTCTGGAAAACAGCAATTTTTCGTTCCTGTCTGCCATCAGAATAGTAAAGATAAACTTCTGCCATTACAGTGGTTGGTCCAGAAAGAATATTCTGTCTCTCACCGAAGAAATTCGTTTTGATTTTATATTTCCCTTTGATCGCTTTTTTAAGTAAAAATTGTTCAGGGCCGAAACCTTGAGTAAAATCGTTGCTTAATCTTCCTCCAATTTCTGTAGATCTATGCGAGTACGAACAATCTTCTCCTCTTGGGTCTGTTACCCAAAGATCTATATCTGTATTGTCTTTATTCCAGTTAATAACAATACGAATGTCGACTGGAAGATTTGCTTTTAGACGATCATCAACTTTGCTTGCATCAACATTCTTGTTTTGACTCAGAATATTATTGATTTCCATAATCAAAATTTCTTCGATACCATTATCCCTCACAGAAATCTCATCGGTATATTCCTGATACAGCATACCTTTGTAGATATTAAGAGCTTCTTGAGGTTTTTTATTGTCTACCAAAGCCAATGCATAATCTCTGTGGCTTTGAGGATCAAACGGTCTCCATTCTAGAATTTTTTGGGTAATCCACAATTCTTTTTCATAATTACCTCTTTGTTTCAATAAGTAAGAGATCGTTTTGTACAATTCTTCGTTTTCCAAATCAAGTTCTGCCAGTGTGCTTAAAACTTTTAAAGAAAGAGCTTTGTCTCCTTTTTTGAAAAGCAATTTAGAAACATCAAAATAATACGTTACCTGTTTCTCGTATTTCGGACGATTTTCAAGATATTTCTGGTAAATCAATTCAGGTGATTGTAAAGACTGAAAATCTTTCATATACTCTTGAGTACTTTCTACATCTACCAAAGTTATTTTACCTGTAGCTGTTTTTTTATCGCCTGCTCTACTTTCTGCAGAATATACAGCATTATCGCTAACAACACTTTCTTCTGCCGACGACAATTTTTGTGACTGCTTAGAAATGGTAGGGTACTGTTTTTTTTCTGTAGGCTTAAATTCACTGTTCCACCAAGTTGTCAATTCTCGTGTTTTATCAAAAGCTTTAGATAGAAGATTTCTTCTTTTTTCTAAGATTTGTTTTTTGTTTTGCGAAACGATTCTGTTGTATTCTGATAATAATTCCTGTGGAGGTGTGATGCCAAAACGAACATAATCATTAACATCTTCCAATACGATAAGACTAGTGTTCTTGCTTACAACTCCAAACTGTTCGCTCAGATTTCTAATTTCATCGCTGTTTTGTGTTGAGTTAAGTTCAAGATCATTAATTTTTCTTTGCGCCCAAAATTGTGCAAGAGGCCAATTGTCTACTTGTACAGCATTAGTAAAATCTACAGGCACTTCAAATTTTTTATCTCCCACTGAAAAAACAGCAGTAAGTTTATTCAAGTTTGAAGAGGAAATTCCAAATATATTCACTGGTTCGTTTACTGCGGTTCCAACATTTGGAAACAATTCTTGAAGCGTATTTGTTTCTTTAAAACCTAAAAATAAAATAGGAAGCCTTTTATATGTTTTTAAAGCAGATTGTGTGTCTAATTCGTTAAGATTGATAAAATTTCCTCCAGATTGTGATGCTAAAAGTTTCAGCAGATTAAAATCAGAAGTTGGTGTGCTCGTTACAGTGTTGACCGGTTTTTTGAATTTTAAAGTTAAATCTCCAAAATTTGAAATTCCGTCAGAAAATAAAAGATATTCGTCTATAGATGAAATTTCTTTTAAAGCACTAAAGTCGGTTCCGCCATCATATTTCAGATTAAGAATTCTGTCTTTTAAGGCATTCCAGTTTCCTCCAGAAACAGTAAATTCTTCTGTTTTTTCAAGGGTATTATTTAAAAGGACAAAAGAGACTGCAACATTCTTGTTGTCTGAAAAATACGCATTAAGAAAGTCCAGTTCTTTTTGACGATCTCTCTTTGATCCGCTAAATGAATTATCCCAAATAATAGCAATTTTTTGAGATTTTGTTTTTTCCTTTACAGGGAAATTCATCGCAACACTTGCCGCAAAATAAGATTTATCGTCAGAAGCTTTTTGAAGCATCACATTTGACGATTCTTTTACTTTTGGAATAGCTACTTTAAGGCTTTCATTTGGCGTAAAATTTACTTTATTAATTTCAGCAATCCATTGATTCCCTTTTTTCTGAAAAGTAAAACTTCCATCTGGATTTTCCGTAATTTTAGGAGTGGCTAAACTTTCATTAACTATTACTTTCAGATTAAATTTTGGGATATTAACCGCATTGGCAAAGCTTAAAAAATACTGATAATCAGTAGCCGAATTTTTCAATTCCTGATTGTAGGTAATTCTAATAAATCTGCTGCCTCTAGCTGTAATGGGATAAATTCTAGTTCTAAAATTGTTTCCAGCTACTTTTTCAATAATACCTGGATCTACATTTCTTTTTTCAATACTTTCAAATACCTCTTTAGCTCGTTCTTTTGGAACAGGAACAGCATCTCTTAGGCTTCCATTAATGTCTAAAGCATAACCACTGACACTTACTCCTTCTGGCAACGGAAGGGTAAAATTTCCTTCTAAAATTCTGTCCCCAGGATTGTAAAATGTGTAAGTAGCTGTAGTTGAGGCAAGATTTCCTAGAATTTTGGTTTCAATTTTTACTTCCTGTAAGATTACCGAATTTTTTTTCTGATTTTCGACATCCAGAGTTGGAATCTGTGAAAAAGCGGCACCACAGAACAGTAGTGCACAGATGCTAAAAAAATTATTCATAATTGATTAAGTCGATTTTTTATTTGATTGGAAATGTGAAAACCCGATTAGATTTAAGCGTCTTTTTTTTGGTTTTTAAAATTAGAGCGCTTGAATATGCTTAGCTACAATTCCAAAGTTGAAACCCTGAACCTGATCGAATCCACTGAAATTAACTGCAATAAGTTGACCACATTCATTAAAAACAGGCGATCCACTAGCACCATGTGTAGAAGTTATACTGTATTGAATTTTGTTGCCATCAGATTCTTTACTTATTTGACCATTGTAAAGCTGCACTTTTATACCAGAATTGGTTTGTGCCAAATCTATTCCCATCGGATAGCCCACCATTATCGCTTTTTGCCCTGGAGCTAGAGAGGTGTCATTGTCAACAATATTATCAAGACTTATAATATTGGTAACGGTTTTAGGAGTTTTATGATCAGCTACTTGCAAAATGCCTAAATCAATATTGCTGTCATCGGAAACTTTTTTCATTTCGCAATTAATCCATTCGCTATCAGAATTATGAAGTGCAACTTGAATATCTACCGTTTTTACATATACTTCGATATTTTCTGCAGAAACATATTCTTTTACTGGAATAGATGCTGCGATATCAGTTGATACTTGCGATGTATCTGTTTCTGTTTCATTAGAACTAACAAATTCTTCACCCGCTGACTCACTAGTTTCTTCGCTCGATTCTTCATATTCTCCCTCTCCTTCACCTTCGTCATATGAGACTGAAGCATGCGACCAATTGTTGCTAATAAAACTTTCATAATCATCTTCAGAAACATCGGTAGTAAGGATAGAAGCAATTTTCATTCGCAGATTTCGAATAGTAGTATTTACTTTCTCACTTTCTTCTTCAGTTGAATTCCATGGCTGTAAAACATGTCTATTGGTAATCATGTCTCCTTCTGTATCTACAAAAAAGCCTGTTCCGTAAATGGTTTCGTCCTTAGCATCCTCAACATTAAGCGGAATTTCTTTTCCATTAATTTTAGCAAAATAGCCATATTTATGCTTTACAAGTACAACGGCGTTTTTGTAGGTATCGTAGATTTTGGTATCTGTGCCTAAACAAACAGCTTCTTTTTTAGGAGTAAAATATTTAAATCCTAAAAAGCCAGCGGCTGAAATAAAGATAACAGCGATGATAGCAATTTTGTAACGATTTCTTTTTTTGTTGACTGTTGTTTCTAAGTCTTCGTTTGGGGCGATTTTTCTAATTTTCATTTAAAGGATTGGTTGAAAAATGTTAATTGAATGGGTTTGGGATTAAAAAAAAATAGACTTTATATAAAGCCTATTTTTTCTTCAAATGTAGTAATTTGTTTGCTAAAAAAAAGCAAAAACAAAATCAATTGCATATTCAATGTTAACCAAATTTTGTTTTGTTTTTTAGTGGTATAGCAAGGCTTGTGAAAGTATTTTCTTGTAAAACAATTTAGAAAAAGTAAAGTGTTGTTTTTCAGTTTTTTAAAAATAAGTTTTGATTTTTGTTTTAAATGGTGATAGGAAGAAGTATTCGTTTAAAAAAAGAAACCCGACAGGTTTTTAAAACCTGTCGGGTTTGTTGCATAAATTAAGAAAGCCACTCTAGGTCTTCTCTATCTAAATCTTCTTGAGAAATGACTCTGCCATATTTTATATCTTCTTCACTTTGTCTAATGATGTCTATTTCGTCTTCATCAAATTGATAAATTTCTTGATTATTCATCTTTAAGTTTTTGTTATTAATCAAATGAAATATAATTACTTTCAATAAGATTTAATTTGTATGAATCTTTGAATTCTTTTCTTTTTGTGGAGGTGCTTGCCTTTATTATTCTTCTTTTACTTGGAAAACAAACGACAGCATTAAGGCTGTATGGATTAAAATCTATCAAATTTGAATAATGTTTAAATGTGTTTTCTAACTGAGAATAAGCATCTTTTCTGTGATTTGCCTGATTTCCTTTGGCAACTTTAACTTCTGTAAAAAAGACATCTTTATTATTACAAATAACATAATCACATTGGCCACCTTTAACCTTTTGCATTACACAATCATCATTTTGAATAAAGTAAAATTCATTATTTGATTTGTTTTCAATATGCAAATGCCAAGGTTCTTTTACAGAAACCAATAAAACGGGATTATCTTCAAAGACAAAGGTATGCTTGTCATTAATCTTTTTTAAGCAATTTACTTCAATTTCAGGAAATGCTTCTATTAAACGTTGAATCATAGATCAAGCAATTTATCAAATTCATTTGCAAAAGCATCTGAAACACCATCAATCATATTTTCAGAAATCTGTCCTAATTTATCATTCATAATCTTTTTTGCTTTTCCATTTTTCAATTCGTAAGCAATAAAATTTTTAGGATTAAGCCAAGATTCTTTCTTTATAATTTTGTTTACCTCTTTTGGTTTTTTTTGTCCCTTATCATGAGCCAATAATAAATTGTTTATTGATGCTAAAACAAATGGACTATGAGTTGTAAGAATTAAATTTTTTCTTTCATATAAACAATTTTTAACTAAGTATTTAATTAATTCATGTTGTGCTTTTGGATATAAGTTTAATTCAGGTTCTTCAACAACAAAATTGAAATTGTATTTTTCTTTTAATGATTTTGAATACTCTACTAAAAGTAAAATTGGAATTACTGATTGTAAACCTGAAGCAGATTCTAATAAATTAACTTTTTCATTTTCATTATGATAGATAAACGAACTTTGTCCTTCTCTTCTATATTTTATTTTATTATCAATAATTCGAAGAGGTAATTCAGTTATAGTATTGATTGCTTTTTCATATTCTTGCCCACTGTTTAATAAGTATTTAGGAATTTGGATGTTATTATTAATCAAACCTAAAATATTTGTTTGGATTATTTGGAGAATATTTCTTTCTGTTGGGATATAGATAGAATCATATAGAAAAATAGCAGGAAATATTTCTACTAAAGCCTCATACAAGTATAAGTAATTTTCAAAAACGTGTTCTTTTCCTAAAATTGATAAAATTTCATCAATGTGTATTTCATTTAAAATTTCTTTAGAACCATTGAAAAAAAAGTCTTTAAATTTTTCTTTTTGTTCTTTTAGCGGAAATAGGTTATATATATTTTTATTAAAATCTTTATCATAAAATTTACAGTAATAGAGACTCCCTTTTATTAAAGATTTGAATTTTTCATTCGCCCCATGTTTATTAGAAATTAGAAGAGGATCATCTTTAACTTCTTTATACATTTCAATTAGATGCGCCGGAGTTTGTTTTATGAAAGTTTCTGATGAATATTTTAGAAAGAAAGGAGTTGTAGATCGAAGTTGGCTATTGTAATTAGTATATTCAATGAATGTTTCTTTCTGTAAATATGAAAGAATATTATATTTTTTTAATTCTTCTTCAAAAGATATAATATCATCTCTTCTGAATTTTTCATCTTCAAATATCGAAATCAGTTTTGCCAAAGTACTTTTTCCCGAAGCTTGTGCTCCAATAAAAGTAACCATTTCTCTAACTTCAATATTGATATCTTTTAGAGGCCCGAAATTTTTAACAATAAGTTTTGCTCTTTCCATGTTTTCAAAATTAAGGAAAATATTTATATATGAAAAAGGAGCTTCAATAAAAGCTCCTTTTTAAATTTTGTATGATTTTAAAGGAATCTATCCCACCAATTCCACAAATTTAAATTCACCTTCAACAGCAACTTTAGTCAAACCGTGTTTAGATAAGTTTTTCATAGATGCATCCCATTTTTTACCACTTAAATTTGCAGTAATTTTTAATTGCTGAAGATCCATTTTATTATCATTTCCTTTCAATAAATCTACAATGAATTTTTCTTCATCAGAAAGTTCAATTAGTTGTTTTTTCTCAGGACGCATTTGTGGGAACAATAAAACTTCTTGAATCGAAGCGTTGTTTGTTAAATACATAATCAAACGATCCATTCCAATTCCCATTCCAGAAGTAGGAGGCATACCGTATTCAAGAGCTCTTAAGAAATCTTCGTCGATAATTCCGTTTGCTTCATCATCACCTTTTGCAGCCAAACGCATTTGATCTTCAAAACGCTCTCTTTGATCAATTGGGTCATTTAATTCAGAATATGCATTTGCAATTTCTTTTCCGCAAACCATTAATTCAAAACGCTCCGTCAAATCTGGATTATCGCGGTGCTCTTTACAAAGCGGAGACATTTCTTTTGGATAATCAGTAATGAAAGTTGGCTGAATATAATTTCCTTCACATTTAGCTCCAAAAATCTCATCAATTAATTTTCCTTTACCCATTGTTTCGTCTACCTCGATTCCCATTCCTCTTGCAGCTTCAAACAATTCTTGTTCTGTTTTTCCAGAGATATCAAAACCTGTAAAATGTTTGATGGAATCTGTCATGGTAACGCGTGCATAAGGGGCTTTAAAGTTGATTTTGTGCTCGCCAAAAGTAACTTCGCTTGTACCATTTACAGCAATCGCACAATGCTCTAATAAACCTTCAGCAAACTCCATCATCCAGTTGTAGTCTTTGTAAGCTACATATATTTCCATTGCAGTAAACTCAGGGTTATGCGTTCTGTCCATACCTTCGTTACGGAAGTTTCTAGAGAACTCATAAACACCTTCAAATCCACCAACAATTAATCTTTTTAAGTACAACTCATTTGCAATACGCATGTAAAGCGGAATATCAAGCGAGTTGTGGTGCGTAATAAATGGTCTTGCCGAAGCTCCACCAGGAATGGATTGTAAAACCGGAGTGTCAACTTCCAAATATCCAGCGTCGTTAAAATAACCACGCATTGCAGTAAATAATTTTGTACGCTTAATAAACGTTTCTTTTACTTGTGGGTTTACTGTTAAGTCTACGTAACGCATTCTGTAACGTAACTCAGCATCATTAAATGCGTCGTGAACATTTCCTTCTTCGTCAACTTTTGGCAACGGAAGCGGACGTAAAGTTTTACTCAAGAAAGTAAAACCAGAAACACGAATACATTTTGCACCAACTTGTGTAGTAAACAATTCACCTTCAATGCCAATAAAATCTCCTAAATCGGTTAATTTTTTGAATACTTGGTTGTATAAAGTTTTATCGTCACCTTCACACAATACATCACGATTTACGTACAATTGAATACGTCCTTCGCTATCTTGCAACTCAGCAAAACACGCTTTACCCTGATCACGAACACTCATCAAACGACCCGCAACGATAACCTTCTTACCCTCTTCAAATGACTCCTTTATCTGCTTAGATGTATGATTTACAGGAAAAAGATTAGCTGGATAAGGATTGATTCCTAAGTTGCGTAAGTTTTGAAGTTTTTCTCTTCTGATGATTTCTTGTTCTGATAATGCCATTTTTGCTTTATTTTTTTAAGTGTGCAAAGATAAAGAAAAGAATGTAGATTTTTTAATGCAGTTTTTAGATTTTTTGCAGCATCAAATTATTGGGTTTCAATTAACTTTAGTCGGCATCGATAGTTGTTGGAATAGACGTGTTTCTAACAAATGTAAAATATGCTCTAATATCAAGTTGTTCATTTACAGGGTTTGGATAAAGCCTTAAATGACAAATTTGAAGTTGTTTTAAAATGAAACTAAAATAATTCTTAAAAGAAAGTATCTTCGCTTGAATAACTTAAACCTCAATTATGAAAAAAATTCTACTTTGCTTTTTTATTGCATTTTGTTTTACTAGCTGTATCCTTAAAGAAAAGATGACTATGAACGAAGATGGTTCTGGAACTTTTTCGTACGGTTTTGATATGTCTCCGATGTATAAAATGGGGATGAAAAAAAGTGATTCGACTAAAGTCAATAAAGTCGTTGATACTACTTTTACCTTCAAAGATATGCTTAACAAGTTAAGCGACAGTATTTCTAAATTACCAGATGCGGATAAAGAGAAAATCGAGATGCTGGAGAAAGAAAAAGAGAAACTTAAAATTTTGGAGAATTTTAAAGTTAGTATGAAAGTAAACGACGAAAAACAGCAATTTGAATATACTATGGCAATTGATTTTCCTAGTGGAACAGATTTTAAAACCATTGCAACACCTGCCGAAAGTTTAGAAGCACTGGCTGCGACAGATAAAAAGAGATTAGGAGCTTTAAGTGCTGCGCCAAAGCCAGAAGAAAAGTCTAATACCACCATTTTTTATGATGGTAAGGTTTTCATTAAAACGGTTACTCCTTCTAAAGACGATAAAAAAGTTAAAAAGAAAAAAGAAAACAAGAAAGATAAAAGCGACGATCCATTCTCTAAAAAAATGGAAGAAATGATGAAAGAATGTAAATATACCGCTGAGTATCAATTTCCGAAAAAGATTAAAACAGTTTCGCTTAAAAATGCAGTACTAACAAAAGACAGAAAAGGTTTTACTGTAGAAGTTCCTCTGGATAATATGCAGGAGAGTAGTGTAGATTTTGGTTTTAAAGTAGAATTTGAGCAATAATTCAAGGTTTTCGATAAAATGTGTTTTTAAAAATAGTCTTTGTATCTTTGATAAAAAATAGAACATTAATGAAACTATATAAACTACTTAGTTTTTCTTTTTTAATAGCGACTTTAACTAGCTGTACTTTCACTGAGAATATTTACATAAACGATAACGGAACTGGGAAATTCTCTGTAGATATGGATGGTTCTCCTTTAATGGAAATGGCTGGAGATCAGATTGCGGGTCAAATGGGAGATAACAAAAAAGATATTGATACTACTTTTACTTTCAAAAAAGTGTTTGAAGAGAAGAAAGACAGTATTGCCAAGTTGTCGCCAGAAACCCAAAAACAACTTAAAAAACTGGAGAGTTATATTGTATCAACGAAAATAAGTTCGGAGAAAAAACAGTTTTTAATGAACATGTCGACTGATTTTAAAAATGTAAACGAACTTCAGGATATTTTGCAAACATTAGGTACACTGCAAAAATTAGAAGGAGGCGCAAATCCTATGGGAAGCGGTTTCGGAGATAATGGCAGTAAATTAAGTTATACTTATGACGGAAAGAAATTTACAAGAAAAGCAGTAGTCGATGAGCAGAAAAAAGCAGCAAAGGCAAAAGATTCGGCTGGAGATATGTCCAAAATGATGTTTGCTTCGTCTAGCTATATTGTAAAATATCATTTTCCAAAAAAAATAAAGAAAGTCTCTAACGCAACAGCTTTGTTTAGTGACGATCGAAAATCGATTACAATTCAATACTCTTTTACGGATTATATGGAGAATCCCGACAAACTGAACTTTGATGTTGAGTTTGAAAAATAATTAAAATGAACAAAAAAATCCAACTTCAGGATCTGGGCAATAAAGATTATAAATCGACTTGGGAATATCAAGAAGAAATCTTTAAGGATATAGTAGATTTAAAAATCAAGAACAGAAGAGAAGAACTAGATCTGCCAACACCAAATTATTTACTTTTTGTTGAGCATCCGCATGTTTATACTTTAGGAAAAAGTGGTGATCTTGAAAATTTACTATTAAACGAAAAACAGCTCGAAGCCAAAGGAGCGAGTTTTTATAAAATCAACCGAGGTGGAGATATTACCTATCATGGACCCGGACAGATTGTAGGCTATCCGATTTTAGATTTAGAAAACTTCTTTACCGATATTCATAAATACTTACGTTTATTAGAAGAATCCATAATTCTGACTTTGGCAGAATACGGATTAGAATCGGGCAGGAGTGAAGGAGAAACGGGAGTCTGGCTTGGTGCAGGAACTCCGTTTGCACGTAAAATCTGTGCAATGGGCGTTCGCGCCTCACGCTGGGTTACCATGCATGGATTTGCTTTAAACGCAAATGTCGATTTAGGATATTTTGACAATATTATTCCTTGTGGAATTCGTGGAAAAGGCGTTACTTCTTTAAACGTAGAACTTGGAGTAGAAAAAGTAGATGAAGAAGAAGTAAAAGCTAAAATCATCAAACATTTAACTGAGCTGTTCGAAGCCGAATTTGTTTAAAAAAGAATTGCTAATAAAAAGTAACCCGTTTCAAGCGTCGATTTTTGAAACGGGTTTTTTATTTTGAGTGATGAATTGAATAGTAAATCAGGCTTGTATTTTTAATAGAAAACAGTTTTTTTCTTAAATTTATATACAAAAAACGGAAAAACCATTTCTCAAAAGTTAAGATTTTGCAGGGATGGCAAATTCTATACTTCTTGTAGTTCTCTTAGCTATTTATGCTAAATTTGGTTTTGTACTATTAAATTTAAATTTTATTCTAACTGATTGCTTATGAGAAAAATCTACTTATTCTGTTTCCTTTTTGTGCTTAATGGTCTTTTTGCCCAAAAGAAAGATAAATTATATCCAGTTGCCGTTTATGAAAAAGTGTGGCAGGAAAAAAACAGCGATACCAGATTAAAGATGATTAAATCAATCTGGTTAGAAGATAGTACTTTTGAAGATCCTTCGGCTTCTATAAAAGGAACTGCTGCGTTTAATAATGTTATCAACGAATTTTACAAGAAAAACCCAGATGCCGTTTTAACTTCGGGAGCCAAAATTGTAAAAGATAATTATGTCACCTGGGAATGGAAAATTTTCGATTCTAAAAATAATCTTATAATGGCTGGCCGTGACTTTGCGCGTTTGAATGGAAAAGGTCAAGTAAGTAAAATTATTGGTTTTTGGGATAAAGGAGCAGCGCCTTCTGAAGCAGATGTTTTGAAAAATCTGGAAGCTGATAATTTGAAAGTAGTAGCAAAATATTACGAAAGTCTTTTTAAAACAAGAGACTTTGATGCGCTAGGAACTTTAATTGCAGACGGAGCCGTTTATAATCAAGCTGTAGGTTTGCCTTATGGAGGAACTTATATTGGCTTTAGCGAATGGACTAAAATGTTTACAAAATCGACTGAGTTTTTTGATTTGCAGATAGAAAAAGAACCTGTTTATTTTAGTGATGGTTCTAAAAATGAAGTAATCATTTATTTTACAATAAACTGTAGATCTAAGAAATCAGGAAAAACAATGTCGGTTCCGATTTCAGAACATTTTGATTTGAAGGACGGAAAAATTACGGCTGTCAGACCTTTTTATTATGATACAAAAACATTTGCAGAATTCTTAAAAAGTAAAAAGTAATAAAAAAACGACCTATTATAGGTCGTTTTTTTATTAAAATAAATCGAGTTCTAATTGCTCAGGTAAAAGTCTAAAACTCATTCTGTGATATTTTGTGGTTCCAAACTCTTTAATGGCTTCACGATGTTCTTTGGTTGGATATCCTTTGTTTTGTTTCCAGTTGTACATTGGAAATTCTTCATGAATTTGATCCATGTATTCATCTCGATATGTTTTTGCTAAAACAGACGCAGCGGCAATGCTTAAGTATTTCCCATCGCCTTTTATAATACTTTGATTCGGAATCGATTTTAAAAGCGCAATTTCATCTGGAGAAAACTGTTTTCCAAAAGTATTTTTAAGTCCGAGTTTAGCATTTAAGGAACGATTTCCATCAACAATTATATATTCGGGAACGTGTTTTAATTTTAAAATACATTCCTGCATTCCCTTCATTGAAGCATTTAGAATGTTTATTTCGTCAATTTCGTCGGGAAACAAATGCGTAACGGCAAAACATAGGGCTTCTTTTTCTATAATAGGTCTTAAAAGCGCTCTTGTTTTTTCAGAAAGCTGCTTACTGTCATTCAGAATTTTATTTTCAAAATTTTCGGGTAAAATTATGGCAGCGGCAGTAACTGGGCCAGCTAGACATCCTCTTCCGGCTTCATCAGTTCCAGTTTCTAAAACAAATCCTGAGAAATTTTTTTCAAGCATTTTTTTAGGTTTTAAAAAGACAAATATTGTACTTTTTTTTCTAAAAAGCATTAAATAGATCGAAAGGAATACAATCTATAATTGCTTTTTTAGAGTAATCCTATCAGGGAGTAATACGGTTAGAAATTACGCTATTTTTCAAATTGACTATAAGTCTGCGATATTGGTTAAAAACCCGCGAAAACACTTGGTTTTTATGATTTTTTTTATGAAATGAATAATTGGTAATTTTCTAAAAATGGATTCGAAAAAGATAAAATCACGGTTTTTTTCAACTTGGAAGAATTGATTTACAATTTATTACGATTTGAGAACGAAAAGCAAATTAAAAATTTGTCAAATACAACATTTTCAGTCAAGAATGTTTTATTTAATCGGCTTTATTGTAAGAATATACTTTGTTTTATTTTATTTTTTTGTTTGTTTTTTTAAGAAAAGCGCTATCTTAAATGTTAAATATATGTTAATTTTTTAATTAAAAAAATTGCAGTATTTTACGCTTAAAATTACGTATTGAGTTGTTTTTGTGTTAATTAACTATTTATTAACAAGCATATGTTAAAGAAATATTAAAAAAATGTTAGAACGAGACACTAGAACGCATTGTTCTTTTAAGAAAATATTAAGATGTTTGCCACATACTAATTCAAAATTTTTAAAAATGAAACTAAAGTTAAATGGATTCTTAGTGCTTTTGGTGGCGCTGATTACGCAACTAACCTTTGCGCAAGAAAGAACTGTTTCGGGTATAGTTTCCGATAATTCAGGAATGCCTCTTCCAGGTGTGAGTGTATTAGTTAAGGGAACTAAAAGCGGAACGCAAACAGATTTTGATGGAAAATTCTCTATCAAAGCAACTCCAAGTGAAGTCTTGGTTTTTACTTACATTGGAATGAAAACGCAAGAAGTTGCAGCTAGTTCTACAACACTAAGTGTAAAATTAACTAGTAATACTACAGAATTAGAAAGTGTTGTTGTTACTGCATTAGGTATTAAGAGAGAGAAAAAAGCTCTTGGATATACTACTCAGGAAATAAAAGGGGAAGATTTAGTTGGTGGAACAACAGGTGCTAACTTTATCAATGATCTTTCTGGTAAATCTGCTGGGGTGCAAATTAGAAGAAATACCAACTTTGGAGGATCTACAAACGCAGTTTCAAGAGGTGTTAAAAACCTTACTGGAAATAACCAAATGCTTATTGTTATTGATGGTATGCCTATTAATAACGCGAATGTGAATTCAAGCAATGGAGCACAAACAGCTGGAGCACGTAATACTTATGATTACGGTAACGCTGGTATGGATATTAATCCAGATGATATCGAAACATTAAATATTCTTAAAGGTGCTGCGGCATCTGCTTTATACGGGTTTCAAGCTGGTAATGGTGTAATCATGATTACTACGAAAAAAGGAAAAGCTCAAAAAGGTATGGGAGTTACTATCTCAAGTGAGTTTGGGGTAGGTTCAGTTGATAAAAATACTTTCCCTGTTTACCAAAACAAATATGGACAAGGTTACGGACCAACTTATAAGACTGATGGAACTCCTAATGGAATTCCAGTTGGACCAACAGGAGCGTTTTTTGTTATGGATAAAAATGGCAACCAAGTGGTAAGTACTACAGATGATGCTTCTTACGGTGTTGCGTTTGATCCAAATCTTTCAGTTTATACGTGGGAATCGTATACTCCATACTCTTCAAAATTTGGACAAAAATCTCCATGGGTTGCTGCTAAAAATGGTCCAATTACATTTTTTCAAACAGCTCAAACATTCAATAACTCAATCTCTTTTGAAGGTGGTTCAGATAAAAGCAATTTTGTTATCAACTACAACAACTATAAAGAGAATGGTATTTTACCAAATAGTGAATTGAGAAAAAATAACGCAAGTATTAAATTCAATCACAAATTAACAGATAAATTATCTGTTAGTGTTTTTGCAAATTATTTAGCGCAAACTACGCAAGGTAGAAATACTACTGGTTACGGTGGTGATAACGTTGCGAGTTTATTTCGTCAATGGTGGGGAACTAACGTGGATATTAAATCTCAGGAAGAAGCTTTCCAAAATTCAGGCGGACAAAATATTTCTTGGAACATGGCAGATCCTTCTAATGGAAATACAAATCCTAAATATTGGGATAACCCATATTTCACTAGATATAAAAACTACCAATCAGACGAAAGAAATCGTTTCATCGGTTACGGTCAGTTAGATTATAAATTTACAGATTGGTTAAGCGCTACAGGAAAAATTAGTACAGATTCTTATTCAGAACTACGTGAAGAAAGAAAAGCGGTAGGATCTTTGGCTGGAACATTTGGAATTAACCGTTTGGCTGTTGGTTCAGGATACCAAAAATATACTGGAATGTTTTCTGAGCAAAACTATCAGTTTACATTAAACTTCAATAAAAAACTTAATGATGATTTTTCATTAACAGGTTTAGTTGGTTATAATGCTTTAAGAACTAGACGTACATCTACATTAGCTTCTACAGATGGAGGACTTATTATTCCTGGAATCTATGCATTATCAAATTCAATAAATCCTTCTCCATTCCCAATTGAGGTGGAAGACAATACAGCTGTGAACAGTGTTTATGCTTCTGCTTCTGTAGGATTCAGAGATTTCCTTTATGTAGAAGGAACAGTACGTAATGATGCATTCTCTATGTTGCCGCAAGACGACAATGATGTTAATACTTATTCAGTTTCTGGAAGTTATGTGTTTACAAAACATGTTAATGCTCCATGGTTAACTTTTGGTAAATTAAGAGCGAGTTATGCTGAAAACCCACAAGGAAGCATCGATTCTTATGCATTGCAAGATGTATTTACTAAATTTAATCCATTTGGCTCAAACCAACTTTATTCAAGACCAAACATTGCTAATAATCCAGAATTACGTCCTGTTAAAACTAAATCTCAAGAACTTGGTTTAGAGATGCAATTCCTTGACAGAAGAGTAGGTTTTGATGTGAGTGTTTACAAAAGTTTAAGTGAAGACCAAATCTTCCCAGTAGATTATTCTACTGCAACTGGTAACTCTTCTAGATACGTAAACGCAGGATCTGTAGAAAATAAAGGTGTTGAGGTAATCTTCAACGTAACTCCTGTTAAAACAAATGATTTCCAATGGGATATTAACGTAAACTGGTCTAAAAATGAGAATACAGTTGTAGATTTAACACCAGGTGTTGACGTTTTAACAATTGGTACATTCCAAGGAGGAGTTAGTATCGTTGGTACAAAAGGACATGCTTATGGAGATATTCTTGGAAAAGATTTTATTTACAGTGCAGACGGACAAAAAGTAACTAAAAATGGAGTGTATCTACAAACAGCAACTACTAATAATGTAATTGGTAATGTTACTCCAGATTGGATTGGTGGTGTTCGTAACAAATTCACTTACAAACAAATCTCTTTAGGTTTCTTAATCGATGTTCAAAAAGGAGGAGATATTTTCTCTCTTGATCAATATTATGGACAAAGCTCTGGATTGTATGCTTCTACAGCAGGAAACAATGAACTTGGAAATCCTGTAAGAAATACACTTGCTAATGGTGGAGGTGTTATTTTACCTGGAGTAAACGAAGATGGAACTCCTAATACTACAAGAACACCAAGTCCTGAGGTAGCTGGAAGTATCTATGGTTACAATAATAACCCACAAAAAGCATTTGTTTATGATGCAAGTTATGTAAAATTAAGAGAGGTAAGCATTACTTATAGTTTCCCTAAACAATTTATAGCTAAAGCAGGTTTGAATGATTTACGTCTTTCTTTAGTAGGTTCTAACTTATGGATCATCAGTAAAAATCTTCCAGATGCAGATCCAGAAAGTGGTATAAGTTCAGGTAACTTATCATCAGGTTATTCAGGAGGTTCACTTCCGACAACAAGAAATATTGGTTGTAACCTAACATTAAAATTTTAAATCATGAAAAAAGTACTTTTATTAATGTCTGTGGTGGGTATGATGGTTTCGTGCAGCCAGGACATTACAGATATGAATGTTGATCCGAAAAGACCAACAACAACCAAAGCAGAATTTTTGTTTACCAATGCTGAGAAGAAATTAGTCGATCAAATGGTTAGTACTAGTGTGAATAATAACGTTTTTAGATTATTTGCACAGCAATGGACAGAGACAACTTATCCAGATGAGAGTCAATATAACATTACAAACAGAAAAATTCCAGATACGCACTTTTTGGTTTTGTACAGAGATGTTTTAGCCGATTTTCATGATTCAAGAGTTATGATTGCAGCAACAACTCCTGCAACTCCTGCTGATGAAGCAATCAAACAAAATAAATTAGCGCTTATCGATATTTTAGAAGCTTACGCTTATAGTGTATTGGTAGATACTTTTGGAAACGTTCCTTATTCACAAGCAATTGATATTCAAAAATATCCTTTACCAGCTTATGATGATGCAAAAACGATTTACCAAGATCTTATTAAAAGATTAAGTGCATCTGCTGCAGTTTTAAAAGCAAATAGTACAGTAGCTAACTTTGGTGCTGCAGATATTATCTATTCTGGTAATGCAGCTAGTAATGCAAAATGGGCAAAATTTGCTAATTCATTAATCATTAGAATGGCAGTTAATATGTCTGATGTTGATCCAGCTTATGCAACTACTCAAGTTCAGGCAGCTCTTGCTTCTGGTGCTTTAGCTAGTAATGCTGACAATACAAAATTGACTTATTTAACTACATCAGGAAATCAAAATCCATTATATGCTGATTTAGTAACTAGTCAGAGATTTGATTTTATTCCTGCTGAGCCTTTTGTTTCTGCTATGGATGCTATTGTTCCTGGTGGTGACCCAAGGATGCCTAAATATTTTACTAATTTAACTGCTCCAGCTCCAGTTATTCCTGCAGGAAGAACATTTACTGGTGGTACTTATGGTTCGGCAAATGTTTACACGGCTTATTCGCAAATTACGTCTACATTAAACAATCCAGTTTTTCCAGGAACTATCTTTGATTTTGCTGAGTTGAATTTCTTATTAGCAGAAGCTGCTGAGAAAAGCTTAATTCCAGGTGGTTCTGCTCAGGCAAAAGTATATTACGAAGCAGGTATTAAAGCTTCTATGGCAGACTGGGGAGTAACTAGCACTACAGCTATCGATGCTTACATTGCAAGCCCAAAAGTAGATTATAATAATCCGTTAAGTGGAGCTACGTATAAAGAAAAAATCGGTAATCAAGCATGGTTCGCTCTTTACAATAGAGGGTACGAAGCATGGACATCTTACAGAAGATTGGATTTCCCTGTGTTAAAAGCGCCTCAAGCAGCTATTAACAAACTTATTTTTACTGTTCCTGTTAGATATACTTATCCAGGTGTAGAAGCAAGTATCAATAAAACAAATTATACTAAAGCATCTGCTGATATTGGAGGAGATTTATTAAATACTAAATTGTTCTGGGATAAATTCTAATATTTAGAATATAATCCATATCAATTTAATTGATATTCAAAGTAAATTATACCCAGTTTGGGAATAAGAATAATAAATATTTTGATTTTTTTTGAGAGCCCCGTATACTTTTGTATACGGGGTTTTCGTTTCAAAAGACCAAAGCGATTCAAGCTTCATATTATATATTATGTTTTTTCGTTTATACCTTTTTATATTACCTTTGCTTAGCAAATTTTGTCAAAATAAATTTATACAAAGCCATCAAATGAGAATATTCATTTTTTTATATCTATTAGTTGTTCCAACTTTATTGTTTTCGCAAGAAAAAAAAACTGCTTCTAAAAATAATTTAGATATGAATACAGAATATTCAAGTGTCACAGATACCGTAAAAAAGAAAAAACAAAAGATTGCAACAATAGATCAGTATAAAATTGTCACATTAGAACATGATACTATTTATGCAGATACGTCGCTAACGCTTAAAAGTGCTTATAGGCAAAATCATCTGAGAAAAGATCTTTTTGGTCTTATGGAGTTTTCTAATATCGGACAGCCTGTAAATACGATTCAATACAGTTTGACAAGTTTTTCTCCGTATCCTGAAATTGGTTTTAGCGGAAAGCATTCTAATTATATGCAAGCAGATCAAATAAGATATTATTCTGTAGCAACGCCTTTTACAGAATTGTTTTTTAATACTACGATAAAAAAAGGACAGAATGTAGATTCTTTTATCACATTAAATGTCTCTAAAAATCTTAATTTCTCGATTGCTTATAAAGGTTTAAGATCTGAAGGAGATTATAATAATCAATTGGTTAGTGCTGGTAATTTAAGAATTACAACCAGTTATGCCACAACTAGCAAACGATATGCGATAAATGCACATTTTACAAATCAGGATATTCTGAATGAGGAAAATGGCGGTATAACAAACGATGCAGATTTTGAAAGTGATAGTCAAGATTATAAAAATAGACAAAGATTACAGGTTTACTTAACCGATGCAGAATCATTCTTAAAAGGAAGAAGATTGTTTTTTGATCATGCTTTTAGAGTGAATCCAACTGACGGAAGTAATAATTTATACCTTACACATCAATTTAATTATGAGTATAAAGATTATGAATACAAGCAGCCAACTGTAATTTCTACAGTAACTGCAAATGATGGAACAACTAGTCGAGTGCAGAGATTTGGTGAGTCGTACGCGGCAAGCAATATTAACGACCAGACTAAATATGAAAGACTTTATAATAAAGTTGGAGCAGCTTACGAAAATTCGCTGTTAGGTAAATTTATATTTTTTGTTGACGATTATAGATCTAATTATAGATATAACAGAATTATTGTTGATGCAGATGGAAACGCCGTTCCAGACAATTTGTATTTACAGTTTAACAATTTTGGTGCTCAGTACGAATATCAGAAAAACAAATGGAATGGTCGATTTTTATATTCAAGATCAATTACTAATGAATCGCTTTCTGATTTAGATGCTAAATTACGTTATGATATGAGCGATGAAATTAAGTTTGATTTTAGATATCGCAACATCAATAAACTGCCTAATAACAATTATAATTTATACCAAAGTAGTTGGATTTCGTACAATTGGTCAAATGATTTTAAAAACGAAAAAATTAATTCGTTAAGTGCAGAAATTACAACTCCGTGGCTAACAGGACAAGTTCAATATACGGTATTAAAAGATCATTTGTATTTTACAGATGTAGCGACAGATGCGCAAAAAGCGGCTAATATACAGATCGTTAATCCAATGCAGTACGGAAATGCGATTAATTATTTAGAGATTAAGGCTAGTAGAGAATTCAAATTTGGACCTTTTGCGTTAGATAATACCCTTTTGTATCAAAAAGTAGGTCAGTCAGATTTAGTTTTAAATGTGCCAGATTTTGTAACTAGAAATACATTCTATTACTCGAATCATTTCTTTAAAAAAGCATTATTCATGCAAACAGGTCTTGTCTTTAATTATCTTACGAAATATTATGGAGATGATTATAATCCTGTTATAGCAGAATTTTTTGTGCAGCAAGACAAGAAAATCGGTGGTTTTGCAACATTCGATTTCTTTGTGAATGCCAGAATACGCCAGACACGTTTTTATTTAAAAGCGGAACATTTTAATGCTTTGTTTTCACAAAGTAATTATTACTCAGCGCCTCATAATCCGTATCGTGATTTTGTACTGCGCTTTGGTCTAGTTTGGAATTTCTTCCAATAAAAACTGGCTTTTTTTATTTCGAACCACTAAATAAACTTAAATAAAAATGGACTTTTCAAATAATATTTTAGAAACAATTGGTAATACACCATTGGTAAAACTCAACAAAATTGTTGCTGAAATTGATGCGTTAGTATTGGCAAAAGTCGAAACCTTTAATCCGGGTAATTCTGTAAAAGACAGAATGGCTGTAAAAATGATTGAAGATGCAGAGGCAGATGGCCGACTTAAACCTGGAGGAACTATTATTGAAGGAACTTCTGGAAATACAGGAATGGGACTTGCACTTGTGGCAATTGTAAAAGGCTACAAACTAATTTGTGTGATCTCAGACAAGCAGTCTAAAGAAAAAATGGATATTCTTCGTGCTGTTGGAGCAAAAGTTGTTGTCTGTCCTACAGATGTTGAGCCTACAGATCCACGTTCCTATTATTCGGTTTCAAAGCGTTTAGCAGAAGAAACACCCAATTCTTGGTATGTCAATCAGTACGATAACATGTCAAATTCGTTGGCGCATTATGAGCAAACTGGACCTGAAATTTGGAAACAGACGGATGGAAAAATTACACATTTTGTTGTGGGAGTTGGAACAGGAGGAACTATTTCTGGAGTTGGAAAATATTTGAAAGAACAAAATCCAAATATTAAAATCTGGGGAATTGATACCTATGGTTCTGTGTTCAAGAAATACCACGAAACTGGAATTTTCGACGAGAACGAAATCTACTCGTATATAACAGAAGGTATTGGAGAAGATATTTTGCCTAAGAATGTTGACTTTTCTCTAATTGATGGTTTTACAAAAGTAACCGATAAAGATGCTGCAGTTTATACTAGAAAGATTGCGCTTGAAGAAGGTATTTTTGTTGGAAATTCTGCAGGAGCTTGTATAAAAGGTCTGTTGCAGTTAAAAGAACATTTTAAACCAGAAGATGTTGTTGTGGTATTATTTCACGATTCTGGAAGCCGTTATGTTGGAAAAATGTTTAATGATGACTGGATGCGCGAGCGCGGATTCTTGGAAGAAAACATTACAAAAGCAGAAGACGTTATTAAAGATCATATTGATAAAGAATTAATCGTTGTTCGTACTGAAGAATTAGTTTCGCATGCAATCGAGCGTATGCGTAAATATAAGATTTCACAAATTCCGGTTGTTGATATCAATGGATTTGTAGGTTCTGTTGACGAAACAGACTTATTTAGAAGCTATGTTGCGGATAAAAATGTTGCTGAAAAACCAATTAAAGAAGTAATGGGCAAGCCTTTCCCAATTGTGAAACTAGGAACACCGATTGAAGAGGTTTCAAAGCTTTTTAGCAAAGAAAATGATGCTGTTTTGGTTGACTTAGGAAACGGACACCATCACATTATTACTAAATATGATATTATTGGCGCAATAAAGTAAGCCTCTTATAAATATCAAATAATCCATAAATCTTGTTGGTAAACAATTAGATTTATGGATTTGTCTTTTTAAAATTAGAAAATGAATTTTACAGCTATAGATTTTGAAACTGCGACAGGATATCATCCGTGTTCGGTAGGTATTGTGACCGTCGAAAACGGAATTATTGTGGACGAATATGTGACTTTAATTAAACCGCCAAATAACGAGTATAATCCTTTTACGATTCGTGTTCATGGAATTTATCCTAAAGATACTATGAATGCAAAATCGTTCTTTCAGATCTATCCAGAGATTGAAAAGAGGCTAAAAAATAAAGTTGTAGTAGCACATAACGAAAGTTTTGATCGAAATGTTTTAATGAAAACAATGCTCCTGCATGGCTTAAATTACGACGATTTAAATATTGCCACAAAGTGGGAATGCACGGTTAAAATCTACAAAGCAAAAGGCATAAAACCAACAAAATTAAGTGATTGCTGTCGAGAAATGAATATCCAGTTGAATCACCATGAAGCTTTGTCAGATGCTAGAGCTTGTGCTAAATTATATATGCTTCGTTAAAAATTTTAATTTTGTAAGAATAATATTAAAAATTAATTACTTTTAGATTTTGTAATTCTATTATAAAATCTAAAAATGAAAGAGGACTTTCTTCATTATATCTGGAAATTCAAGAAATTTGATTCTTTGAATTTAAAATCGGTTCAAGGCGAATCGATAACGATTCTTAAAACTGGCGATTATCTAGAACTTGCTGGGCCAGATTTTTTTAATGCTCATATAGAAATTGGAAATCAAAAATGGGCGGGCAATGTAGAGATCCATTTGAAATCTTCAGATTGGTATTTGCACAATCACGAGAAAGATCCTGCTTATAAAAATGTTATTCTTCATGTTGTTTGGGAAAACGACACGGCTATTTTTAGGGAAAACAATACAGAAATTCCTGTTTTAGTTCTTAAAGATTATGTTTCAAGAGAAATAATCGAAAATTATAAGGCATTGGTTTCTCCAAAGACTTGGATTTTCTGCGAAAAGCAATTAAAAGACATAGACAGATTTGTTTTAAAAAACTGGCAAGAAAGATTGTTTTTTGAGCGATTAGAGCGTAAATCTAAATTTATTGTTCAGTTATTGGAAGAAACCAATCAAGATTGGGAAGCGGTCTTATTTTGCCTTCTAGCAAAGAATTTTGGACTAAATACGAACGGAAATTCCTTTCTGCAAATCTCGATGGCAATTTCGTTTTCGGTAATCAGAAAAGAAAGTTTTGAAATCGAAAATTTAGAAGCGCTCCTTTTTGGCACTGCTGGTTTGTTGGAGGTCGAGAAAGAAGATGTTTATTATAAAGATTTAAGGTTTCGCTATTTTTATTTATTGCATAAGTATCAAATAGAAAAGACGTACACAGAACCTCTCCAGTTTTTTAAACTTCGTCCCGATAATTTTCCAACAATCAGACTTTCTCAATTGGCAGCTTTATACCATAAACATCAAAATTTGTTTTCTAAGATTATCGAATTAAAATCAGTAGATGCTGTATATCGTTTACTAAGTGTGTCTGCAAGCTCGTATTGGCAAAATCATTACCAATTTGACAAAGAGAGTCCGAAGAAGTCTAAAACGCTTTCTAAGTCATTTATAGATCTGCTGATTATAAATACTATTATTCCGCTTCAATTTACTTATTCAAATATTATGGGCGAATCCATTTCCGAAAATTTAATTGATTTTATGAATGAAGTTACTTCAGAGAAAAACGTCATTATGGACAAGTTTAATTCTTTTGGTATTCAATCAAAAACTGCATTTGAAAGTCAGACGCTATTAGAACTTAAAAATGAATATTGCGAGCGCAAGTCTTGTCTAAAATGCGCTATCGGATTAGAGTTGCTTAAAAATAATTAGATTATTTGTACTTTTGCAATCCTGAGCAGTCAGGAATCTAAAAATGTAAAGTCTTAAATCTAAAATATAGAAATGTCAGCAATTTTAAAACTTAAATTCTTTTTTGAAAAATATGGTTTCCATGTTTCTTCAAGATTAGCAGATAAACTCGGAATGCGCGTAACCAGTGTGCGACTGTTTTTTATCTACATTTCTTTTGTTACAGCGGGTTTAGGATTTGGAGTCTATTTGACTCTCGCTTTCTGGATTAGGTTGAAAGATTTAATTCGATCAAAAAGAACATCGGTATTTGATTTATAAAAAAAGCTCCAAATGAAAATTTGGAGCTTTTTTTATGAAGTTGTATTTATTATTCTTCACTAGGATTGTTAAGTTTAGATCTTTTCTTGCTATATCCAAAGTATACAATTATACCAAGAATAAGCCATCCAAAAGATAATAGCTGTGCATCTTTACTTAAATTAAAAATTAAATAAGAATTGATTGCAATTCCTAATACCGCAATAACTGGTAAAGCAGGAACTTTAAATGTTCTGGTTAATCCTGGTTGTTTTACTCTTAAAATCCAAACAGCAATACAAACCATTGTAAAGGCAAACAAAGTACCAAAACTGGTCATGTCAGCCAATTTGTTGATCGGTGTAAAGGCAGCAACTGTTGCGATAATAATTCCAAGAATCATTAAGTTTGTTTTTGGAGTTCCAGAAATAGGATTTACTTTAGAGAATACAGATGGAATTAAACCGTCTTTAGACATTCCAAGGAAAATTCTAGATTGTCCCATGATCATTACCATTAATACTGAAACCAAACCAATAGTTGCAGCAACAGTAATAATAGAACCTGCCCAGCCTTGTCCTGCAATATCAAATGCATAAGCAACAGGAGCTTTTATAGCTTCAGGATATTTTCCTAGTGGATTAAAGTCTTGGTAATTCATCATTCCTGTTAATACTAAAGAAACAAGAATATATAAAGTAGTACAAATTAATAAAGAAGCGATAATTGCAAAAGGAACATCTTTTTTAGGATTAATAGCTTCTCCAGCTTGTGTAGAAACAGCATCGAAACCAACATAAGCAAAGAAAATAGCTGCAGCTCCAGAGATAATACCTCCAATTCCGTAAGCATTGTGCGTAGTTTCTTTTTCAATAATCTGAGTTGCTTCAGGAATAAATGGGCTCCAGTTTGCTGTATTAATAAAGAAAAGACCAGCAATAATTACAAAGATTACAGCAGATACTTTAAGAATAACAATTGCGTTATTTGCTTTAGCAGCGCTTTTTGTTCCTTTAATAAGCAATGAAATAACTAAAAGAACGATTAAGAAAGCTGGAAGATTCATAGAAAAACCTTCTCCTGTGTAGCTTGCAGGATCTGTAGTTAGCCAATCAGGAAGGTGAATGTGAAATATTTTGAGCAATTTGTTAAAGTATCCAGACCAGGAAACCGCTACAGTCATCGATCCCATTGCATATTCTAGAATTAGTCCCCATCCAATTATCCATGCAAAAACTTCTCCAATTGTACCGTAAGCATATGCATAAGCAGATCCTTCAACAGGCAAAATAGAAGCAAATTCAGAATAGCAAAGAGCTGCAAATACACACGCAATACCTGCGATGATAAACGAAATAGCTAATGCTGGACCTGCATGATAATAAGCCCCAGTACCTGTAAGTACAAAAATTCCACCACCGATAATGGCACCAACACCAATGGCAGTAAGGCTCCATTTTCCTAGGACTCTCTTTAAATCACTCTTTTTCATATCGGCCTCAAAGGCTGATATAGGTTTAACTCTCCAAATTGACATATTATTTTATTGGTTTATTTGTTATTAAGTGCCAAATGTATTGTTTTTTGTAAAAAATAAAAACAATTATCATGTTTTAAGTTATAAAATCTTTGTTTTTTTTACAGTACTCGTAAGAAAGATTCTCTAAGTATTGACATTCATTAAATTAATTGGACTTTTATAAGAGATTCGATAATTTTTTAAAAGTTACTTTTCTTACTAATTTTCTTAATAAATTTGAAAGATTTTTCTTAAGTTATCCTTGAAAAGTAATTTTAATCATGAATTTTAAGTCTTTAAACCAATATTTTCATTTTACTAAACAGCAACGGATTGGTATTTTTATGCTTTTTCTTATTATGATAGGACTGCAATTATTTTATTTTTTATCTGATTTCAATATTTCAGAAGCAAAAAACTCTGAAAGAGAGGAGTGGCTTGCTCTTCAGTCAGAAATTGATCAACAGAAATTAACTGATAAAAGCGTAAAACCAATTACTTATCTTTTCAATCCTAATTTTATTTCAGATTATAAAGGATATAAGCTTGGAATGTCTGTAGAGGAAATAGATCGTTTAATGGCATTTCGTAAAGAAAATAAATATGTTAACTCTGCAGAAGAGTTTCAGGCGGTTACTGGAGTTTCGGATTCTCTATTAAAGGAAATTTCTCCTTTGTTTAAATTTCCAGATTGGAAACAGAATAAAAAGAATTATAGTGTAGAGAAAAAAGATTTCATCGTAAAAAGTTTTCCTAAAAAAGAAAAGTTAGAAATAATGAACATTAATGAGGCAACGCAAGAAGATTTGATGAAAATCTACGGAATAGGAGAAGGGTTGTCATCTAGAATCTTAAAGCAGAAAGAAATCGTTGGGTCATTTGTATCGATGGAGCAGATGAAAGAGATTTGGGGGCTTTCGCCTGAAGTTATAAATGAACTAAATGCTCATTTTAAAGTTGTAATTCCCTCAAACTTGAAGAAAATAAATGTAAATGACGCTTCCTTAAAAGAATTGGCTCAATTTTCATATTTCAAATATGGGCTAGCAAAACAAATTGTAACCTATAGAAGTATGAATGGAAATTTTAATAATATTGAGGATTTGGCAAAAATTAAAGATTTTCCTGTTGAAAAAGCAAAAATAATTAGTTTATATTTGGAGTTCTAAAAGAAACTAACTCATGAACTTTGATTACAACGAAACACAACTAATGATTGCACAGTCTATAAAACACTTTGCAGAAAAAAATATTAGACCTTATATAATGGAATGGGATGAAGCGCAAATTTTTCCAATTCCGTTGTTTAAGCAACTTGGCGAGATGGGCTTCATGGGCGTTTTGGTTCCGGAAGAATATGGCGGTTCAGGTTTAGGTTATCACGAGTATATTACCGTAATAGAAGAGATTTCAAAAGTAGATCCTTCAATCGGATTATCAGTTGCGGCGCATAATTCATTGTGTACCAATCATATTTTAACTTTTGGAAATGAAGAGCAAAAGAAAAAATGGCTTCCAAAACTAGCTACTGCTGAACATATTGGCGCGTGGGGACTTACAGAACATAATACAGGTTCTGATGCTGGCGGAATGAATACAACAGCTGTTAAAGACGGAGACCATTGGATTGTAAATGGCGCTAAAAACTTTATTACGCATGCAATCTCTGGAGATATTGCGGTTGTGGTAGTGCGAACTGGAGAAAAAGGTGATTCTAAAGGAATGACGGCTTTTGTTTTTGAAAAAGGAATGAAAGGTTTTTCATCAGGTAAAAAAGAAAATAAATTAGGAATGAGGGCAAGTGAGACCGCAGAGCTGGTTTTTGATAATTGTCGCGTTCCAGATGAAAATAGATTAGGAGAAGTTGGAGAAGGTTTTGTTCAGGCAATGAAAATTCTGGATGGCGGGAGAATCTCTATCGGAGCTCTGTCTTTAGGAATCGCAAAGGGAGCTTACGAAGCTGCATTGAAATATTCGAAAGAAAGACATCAGTTTGGGCAACCAATCAGTAATTTTCAAGGAATCTCTTTTAAATTGGCAGATATGGCAACAGAAATTGAAGCTTCAGAATTACTATTGCATAAAGCGGCTTTCTTGAAACAAAAGCATAAACCAGTAACAACATCAGGAGCTATGGCAAAGATGTATGCTTCAGAAGCGTGTGTTAAAATCGCAAATGATGCAGTTCAAATTCATGGCGGTTACGGTTACACTAAAGACTTTCCAGTAGAAAAATTCTACAGAGACTCTAAGTTGTGTACTATAGGAGAGGGGACAACTGAGATTCAAAAGGTTGTTATTTCGAGGAATTTGTTAAGAGAATAAAGAATAAAGAATAAAGAATAAAGAATAAAGAATAAAGAATAAAGAATAAAGAATAAAGAATAAAGAATAAAGAATTATATCTATTTATCTCTTCTCTATACTCTTTTTCTCTATACTCTTTTTCTCTTTTTTAAAAATAATTCACAATTTATAATTCATAATTCATAATTAATATATACATTTGCAGCCTTAACGAGAGGAGGTGTCTATATTATGTTAATTATACCAATTAAAGACGGAGAAAATATCGATAGAGCATTAAAGCGCTATAAAAGAAAATTTGATAAAACAGGAACTGTTCGTCAATTAAGAGCACGTACTGCTTTTATTAAACCATCTGTTATCAAAAGAGCTCAGATTCAAAAAGCAGCTTACATTCAAGGCTTGAAAGACAGTTTAGAAAGTTAGTATTTAGCTTTTCAAAAATAATTACCGTTAGTGGTCAAAATGTTTTAATTTTGATGCTAACGGTTTTTTTATGCTTAATTTTTAGATTTATGAAAACGAATAGAGAAGCTTTTTCGGATTATCTTTTGCTGGAGAAAAAATATTCTCCGCATACAGTTGAGGCTTATTTGAATGATGTGGTTTCTTTTGAAGCTTTTGTAAAAGAATCTTTTGATCAAGAAAGTATTGATTTGGTAAATTATAGTCAGGTCAGAAGTTGGATTGTCTTTTTGGTTGATCATAATATTTCTAATGTTTCGGTTAATAGAAAGATGGCTTCTTTGAAAGCTTTTTATAAGTTTCTTTTGAAGACGAAGCAGATAGAAGTTAATCCGATGTTGAAGCATAAGTCTTTAAAGACTCCGAAAGTGGTTCAGGTTCCTTTTTCAGAAAAAGAGTTGAAGGATTTACTTGCTATAATTGAGGTTCCGGTTGATTTTGAGGGGATTCGGGATAAATTAATTGTGGAAATGTTTTATGTGACAGGAATGCGTCGCGCTGAATTAATTTATTTAATGATTAAAAATGTCGATCGCTCAAATAATACGATTAAGGTTTTAGGGAAAAGAAATAAAGAACGCATTATTCCAATTTTGCCGATTATTGCTGATCAAATTGATTCGTATGTGGGAGAAAGAGATGGTTTGGAAAGTTTGACGGATTGTGACTATTTTTTCGTTTCAAAAAAAGGGTTAAAATTGAGCGAATCTTTTGTTTATCGTTTAATAAATTCATACTTTAGTAGGGTCTCAGAAAAGGTGAAAAAAAGTCCGCATGTGCTTCGTCATACTTTTGCAACTCACTTATTAAATAATGGGGCAGATTTGAATTCAGTTAAGGAATTGCTAGGGCATTCTAGTTTGGCGTCTACACAGGTTTATACTCATAACAGTTTGGCGGAACTTAAAAAAGTGTATAAAGATGCGCATCCTAGAAATAAATAGTGGTTCTAAATGTTAACCCTAAAATTTTTATTATGAAGGTAGATGTTCATGCAGTTAATTTTACTGTCGACAGAAAATTAGTCGATTTTATCCAAGAAAGAATGGGTAAGCTAGAGAAATACTACGATCGAGTGGTTTCATCAGATGTTTTTTTAAAAGTTGAAAGAACGAGTGATAAAGAGAATAAAGTGGTGGAAATAAAGATTAATGTTCCTGGTGATGATTTTTTGGTAAAAAAACAGTGTAAAACATTTGAAGAAGCTGTTGAGCTTTCGGCAGAATCGCTAGAACGTTTACTTGTAAAAAGGAAGGAAAAAATTAGAGCACACATTTAATTGAAATTTTTTTTCAAAAAATGTTTTGATTAAAAGATAAAATACCTACATTTGCAGTCCGTTAGAAATAGCGGACTTTTTTAATGTATTCGCCGATGTAGCTCAGCTGGCTAGAGCAGCTGATTTGTAATCAGCAGGTCGTGGGTTCGAGTCCCTCTATCGGCTCAATATATTTCAAATGCGATTTGAAATTGGTTCTTTAAAATAATGGAATTTTAAAATTAGGGGAGATACTCAAGCGGCCAACGAGGGCAGACTGTAAATCTGCTGTGTGAACTTCGCAGGTTCGAATCCTGCTCTCCCCACTAAAAAGAAGTTGAAGTTTTAGGTTGTAGGTTTTGGATTAATAAATTCTAAAATTTAAAATCTGAATTCTAAACTCAGAACTCTCTGCCGGTGTAGCTCAGGGGTAGAGTGCTTCCTTGGTAAGGAAGAGGTCTCGGGTTCAAATCCCGACATTGGCTCAAGTAAGTAGGAAATTGAAAATTAATATATAACTAAGATTAAAAATTAAGTAAAATGGCAAAGGAGAATTTTAATCGTTCCAAACCGCACTTAAACATAGGTACAATTGGACACGTAGATCACGGAAAAACTACATTAACTGCTGCAATTACAAAAGTATTGTCAGATGCTGGTTACTGTCAAGCAAAATCGTTTGATCAAATCGATAACGCTCCAGAGGAGAAAGAAAGAGGTATTACTATTAATACATCACACGTAGAGTACGAAACTGCTAACCGTCACTACGCTCACGTTGACTGTCCAGGTCACGCGGATTACGTAAAGAACATGGTTACTGGTGCTGCTCAAATGGACGGAGCTATCTTAGTAGTTGCTGCTACAGATGGTCCAATGCCACAAACTCGTGAGCACATCCTTTTAGGTCGTCAGGTTGGTATTCCAAGAATCGTTGTTTTCATGAACAAAGTGGATATGGTTGATGATGCTGAGTTATTAGAGCTTGTTGAAATGGAAATTAGAGATTTATTATCTTTCTACGAATATGATGGAGATAATGGTCCTGTTGTTCAAGGTTCTGCTTTAGGTGGATTGAACAATGATCCTAACTGGGTTCCTAAAATTATCGAATTAATGGAAGCTGTTGATGCTTGGATCGAAGAGCCAGTACGTGACGTTGCTAAACCATTCTTGATGCCAGTTGAGGACGTATTTACAATTACAGGTCGTGGAACTGTTGCTACAGGTCGTATCGAAACTGGAGTTGCTAACACTGGAGATCCTGTTGAAATCATTGGTATGGGAGCTGAAAAATTAACTTCTACTATTACAGGAGTTGAGATGTTCCGTAAAATCCTTGATAGAGGTGAAGCTGGAGATAACGTAGGTTTATTGTTAAGAGGTATTGATAAAGCTGATATCAAAAGAGGTATGGTTATTATTAAGCCAGGTTCAGTAAAACCACACGCTAAATTCAAAGCTGAGGTTTATATCTTGAAAAAAGAAGAAGGTGGACGTCACACTCCATTCCACAATAACTACCGTCCACAGTTCTACGTACGTACAACTGACGTAACAGGAGTTATTTCTTTACCAGCAGGTGTAGAGATGGTAATGCCAGGTGATAACTTAACTATTGAAGTTGCTTTATTAAGCCCAATCGCTATGAACGTAGGTTTACGTTTCGCTATCCGTGAAGGTGGTAGAACAGTTGGAGCTGGTCAGGTTACTGAAATCGTAGAGTAATTCTATAAAATAAATAAAAAAGCCAGTGATTATTTTTTTAATCACTGGCTTTAATTACGGGCGTAGTTCAAGGGTAGAATAGCGGTCTCCAAAACCGTTGATGGGGGTTCGAATCCCTCCGCCCGTGCAATAAAAAATATATCAAATGACAAAAGTTACTAATTATTTATCAGAGGCTTTCGAAGAGTTAAAGTCAAATGTTACTTGGCCAGCTTGGGCTGAAGTACAGAAATTGACAATTGTTGTGGCTGTATTTTCGATCTTATTCGCTTTGGCAACTTGGGGAGTAGACGAATTTTTTGCAAAAGCTTTGGCTGGATTTTTTAACTGGTTAAAAGGATAATTTTTTTGTGATGGCAGATAATAATGTGAAAAAATGGTACGTAGTTAGAGCAGTTAGCGGTCAAGAGAATAAAGTGAAAGCTTATATCGAGACTGAGATTGCGAGATTAGGTATGGAGGATTATGTTTCTCAGGTTTTGGTTCCTACTGAAAAAGTGGTTACTGTAAAAGATGGGAAAAAATCATCTAAGGATAAAGTTTACTTTCCTGGATATGTTATGATTGAAGCTAACTTAGTTGGTGAAATCCCTCATATTATTAAGTCAATTACTAGTGTTATTGGATTTTTAGGAGAAACTAAAGGTGGAGAACCTGTTCCTTTAAGACTTTCTGAAGTAAACCGTATGTTAGGTAAAGTAGATGAGTTAGCTGTAAATACAGATACTCGTTCTATTCCATTTAGTGTAGGTGAAACAGTTAAGGTTATTGATGGACCTTTCAATGGATTTAATGGATCTGTTGAGAAAATCAATGAAGAGAAGCGTAAACTTGAGGTAATGGTTAAGATTTTCGGAAGAAAGACACCATTGGAATTGAGCTTTATGCAAGTTGAAAAAGTATAATTTTTTGTTACACTATAATAAACCATTGTAATCGCTTCCATTGATTACAGTGTAAAATTTTTTAAAAATGGCTAAAGAAATTAGTAAGGTAGTTAAACTACAAGTTAAGGGAGGTGCTGCGAACCCGTCGCCACCGGTTGGACCTGCTTTAGGAGCTGCTGGGGTTAATATCATGGAGTTTTGTAAGCAATTTAATGCTAGAACTCAAGATAAACCTGGCAAAATTTGTCCAGTGCAAATCACTGTGTACAAAGACAAATCATTTGATTTTGTTGTTAAGACTCCTCCAGCGGCAGTTCAGTTAATGGAAGCTGCAAAGCTAAAATCTGGTTCTGGTGAGCCTAATCGTAAAAAAGTAGCTAGCGTTACTTGGGAACAAATTAGAACTATTGCTGAAGACAAAATGCCAGACTTAAACGCTTTCACAATTGAGAAAGCTATGAGTATGGTTGCTGGAACAGCTAGATCTATGGGTATAACTGTATCAGGAGATGCTCCTTTTTAATTAAGAAAAAGAAATGGCAAAATTAACAAAAAAGCAAAAAGAGGCTGCTTCAAAAATTGAAAAGAACAAATTATACTCTTTAAAAGATGCTGCGGCATTAATTAAAGTTGTTGCTTCTGCAAAATTTGATGAGTCTGTTGATATCGCAGTTCGTTTGGGTGTTGATCCAAGAAAAGCGAATCAAATGGTTAGAGGTGTAGTTACTTTACCTCACGGAACAGGAAAAGACGTTAAAGTATTAGCATTGGTTACTCCAGATAAAGAAGCTGAAGCAAGAGAGGCTGGAGCAGATCACGTTGGTCTTGACGATTACTTACAAAAAATTAAAGACGGTTGGACAGATGTTGATGTGATCATTACTATGCCTGCTGTTATGGGTAAATTAGGTCCATTAGGTCGTATTTTAGGGCCTAGAGGTTTAATGCCAAACCCTAAAACAGGTACAGTAACTATGGATGTTGCTAAAGCTGTTCAAGAAGTTAAAGCTGGTAAAATTGACTTTAAAGTTGATAAAACTGGTATCGTACACGCAGGAATCGGTAAAGTTTCTTTTGGAGCTGAGCAGATTGTTGACAACGCACACGAAATTATTCAAACATTAATAAAACTTAAACCAACTGCTGCTAAAGGTACATACATCAAAGGTATTCACCTTACAAGCACAATGAGTCCTGCTATCGCATTAGACCCAAAAGCAGTATAATTGGTAGTTAAAAATTTTTAGTATGACTAGAGAAGAAAAATCAATCGCGATTGAAAATTTAACTGCGCAGTTAGCTGGTACAAATATCATTTACATTTCTGATATTTCTGGTTTAAACGCAGAGACAACTTCAAACTTGCGTAGAGCTTGTTTTAAAGCAGGTATCAAATTAGAGGTTGTAAAGAACACTTTGCTTGCAAAAGCAATGGAAGCTTCTTCTAATGATTATGGTGATTTACCTACAGTTTTATCAGGTAACAGTGCTATCTTTATTTCTGATGTTGCTAACGCGCCTGGAAAAATTATCAAAGATTTCCGTAAGAAATCTGATAAACCAGTTTTAAAAGGAGCTTACATCAATTCTGAAGTATATATTGGAGACAACCAATTAGATGCATTAGCTACGATTAAATCTAAAGAAGAGCTTATTGGAGAAATCATTGGATTATTACAATCTCCAGCTCAAAGAATTATTTCTGCTTTACAAAACAAATTCGCTGGAAGCGAAGAAGAAGGAGCAGAGTAATTTTATCGTAAGGGAGTTTGCTTCCTTACTGCTTAATTAGCGCACAATAATTAAATTATATTTTTTACACAAATCATTTTAAACGATAGAAAAAATGGCAGATTTGAAACAATTCGCAGAACAATTAGTTAACTTAACAGTTAAAGAAGTTAACGAATTAGCAACAATATTAAAAGATGAGTACGGAATCGAGCCTGCTGCTGCTGCTGTAGTAGTTGCTGCTGGAGGTGGAGACGGTGCTGCTGAAGAAGCACAAACTGAATTTACAGTTGTATTAAAAGATGCAGGAGCTTCTAAATTAGCTGTTGTAAAATTAGTTAAAGAATTAACTGGTTTAGGTCTTAAAGAAGCTAAAGATGTAGTTGACGGTGCACCAAGCAACGTTAAAGAAGGTGTTTCTAAAGAAGAGGCTGAAGGTCTTAAAAAATCTTTAGAAGAGGCTGGAGCTACTGTTGAGCTTAAATAATTAAACTCAGTTTAAGAACTAGGTTTAGGTCTTGAGTTAACACTCAAAGGCCTAAACCATTTTTCGTATAATAAAATATTATAAATTTTATTATCCCATAGTTTAAAATACGAAAAAGTTTTTGATCAATACGAAGAAAGAAAATCGAACTTGTTTTATTGTTTTATTTTTAAAGATGTATTGATTATAATAAGAAAGTATAGATTAAACAGTGTGTTTACACAAACAAAAATTACTTTTTTTTAATCAAAATTTTGTCCATTGATGATAACAAATCAGACTGAAAGATTGAATTTTGCCTCTACAAAAAATATCCCTGATTATCCAGATTTCTTAGATGTTCAGGTTAAATCTTTTAAAGATTTCTTTCAATTAGAAACGAAATCTGACGAAAGAGGCAACGAAGGGTTATACAATACCTTCATGGAAAACTTCCCAATTACAGATACAAGAAATAACTTTGTATTGGAATTCCTAGATTATTTTGTTGATCCTCCACGTTATACAATTCAAGAATGTATAGAGAGAGGTCTTACTTATAGTGTGCCTTTAAAAGCTAGGTTAAAACTATATTGTACAGATCCAGAACACGAAGATTTTGAAACTATTGTACAAGATGTTTATCTTGGAACAATTCCTTACATGACTCCTAGTGGTACTTTTGTTATTAATGGTGCCGAGCGTGTTGTAGTATCTCAATTACACCGTTCTCCAGGGGTTTTCTTTGGACAGTCATTCCACGCAAATGGAACTAAACTTTATTCTGCGAGAGTAATTCCTTTTAAAGGATCTTGGATAGAATTCTCTACTGATATTAACAGCGTAATGTACGCGTATATTGATAGAAAGAAAAAATTACCTGTAACAACTTTATTCCGTGCTATCGGTTTCGAAAGAGATAAGGATATCCTTGAAATTTTCGACTTAGCAGAAGAAATTAAAGTTTCTAAAACAGGAATTAAGAAATATATTGGTAGAAGACTTGCTGCGCGTGTTTTGAATACATGGCACGAGGATTTCGTAGATGAGGATACTGGAGAGGTAGTTTCTATCGAGCGTAACGAAATCATCCTTGATCGTGATACTATTATCGACAAAGATAATGTTGAAGAGATCATCGATTCTAACGTAAAATCTATTTTGTTGCACAAAGAGGATAATAACCAAGCAGATTATGCTATTATCCACAACACGTTACAAAAAGATCCAACAAACTCTGAAAAAGAAGCTGTAGAGCACATTTACCGTCAGTTGCGTAATGCTGAACCGCCTGATGAGGAAACTGCTCGTGGTATTATAGATAAATTGTTCTTCTCTGATCAACGTTATAACTTAGGTGAAGTTGGTCGTTACAGAATGAACAAAAAATTAGATTTAGATATCCCTATGGATAAGCAAGTGCTTACTAAAGAAGATATCATTACAATCGTTAAATATTTGATCGAGTTGATCAACTCTAAAGCAGAGATTGATGATATTGATCACTTATCAAACCGTCGTGTTAGAACAGTTGGTGAACAATTGTCTCAACAGTTCGGTGTTGGTTTAGCACGTATGGCTAGAACTATTCGTGAGAGAATGAACGTTAGAGATAACGAGGTGTTTACACCAATTGATTTGATCAATGCTAAAACATTATCATCAGTTATCAACTCTTTCTTTGGTACTAACCAGTTATCTCAATTTATGGACCAAACGAATCCATTAGCTGAGATTACACACAAAAGAAGACTTTCTGCACTTGGGCCAGGTGGACTTTCGAGAGAGAGAGCTGGTTTCGAGGTTCGTGACGTTCACTATACGCACTATGGTCGTTTATGTCCGATTGAAACTCCTGAGGGACCAAACATTGGTTTGATTTCATCTCTTGGTGTTTATGCAAAAGTAAACGGAATGGGATTCATCGAAACTCCATACCGTAAAGTTACAGATGGTGTTGTTGATTTAGAAAGCGCACCAATCTATTTAAGTGCTGAAGAAGAAGAAGGTAAAATGATTGCTCAAGCAAACATTGAAATGGATGCTTCTGGTAAAATTACAGCTAGTAATGTTATTGCTCGTGAAGAGGGTGACTTCCCAGTTGTTGAACCAAGTTCAGTACATTATACAGACGTTGCTCCTAACCAGATCGCTTCGATTTCTGCATCTTTGATTCCTTTCTTGGAGCATGATGATGCGAACCGTGCGTTGATGGGATCGAACATGATGCGTCAGGCAGTTCCTTTGATCCGTCCTGAAGCACCGATTGTTGGTACAGGTTTAGAGCGTCAGGTAGCTTCAGATTCAAGAGTATTAATCAATGCTGAAGGGCATGGTACTGTTGAATACGTAGATGCTAACATCATCACTATTAAATACGATCGTACAGAAGACGAGAGAATGGTAAGTTTTGATGCTGATGAGAAAACGTACAACTTAATTAAATTTAGAAAAACCAATCAAGGTACAAGTATCAACTTGAAGCCTATCGTAAGAAGAGGTGATAGAGTTGTTCCTGGACAAGTATTGTCTGAAGGATATGCTACTCAAAATGGAGAATTAGCTTTAGGTAGAAACTTAAAAGTTGCGTTCATGCCATGGAAAGGATACAACTTCGAGGATGCGATTGTAATTTCTGAGAAAGTAGTTCGCGATGATATTTTTACATCTATCCACGTTGATGATTATTCATTAGAGGTTAGAGATACTAAGTTAGGAAACGAAGAGTTAACAAACGATATTCCTAACGTTTCTGAAGAAGCTACTAAAGATTTAGATGAAAACGGTATGATCAGAATTGGAGCGGAGGTTAAACCTGGCGACATTTTGATTGGGAAAATTACACCAAAAGGAGAATCAGATCCTACTCCAGAGGAGAAATTGCTTCGTGCAATCTTCGGAGATAAAGCGGGTGATGTGAAAGATGCTTCATTAAAAGCTTCTCCATCATTACATGGTGTAGTTCTTGACAAAAAATTATTTGCAAGAGCCGTAAAAGATAAACGTAAACGTACTCAAGATAAAGATGCTTTAGGCGCTTTAGAAATGGAATTCGAAACTAAATTTGTTGAATTAAAAGACAGATTAGTTGAGAAATTATTCTTGATCGTTAACGGAAAAACATCTCAAGGTGTAATGAATGATTTGGGTGAAGAAGTTTTACCAAAAGGTAAAAAATATACTCAAAAAATGCTTTACGCAGTAGAAGATTTTGCTCACTTAAGCAAAGGTCAGTGGGTTGCTGATGATGCTACAAATAAAATGGTTAATGATTTAATTCATAACTATAAAATTAAGCTGAACGACTTACAAGGAGCTTTAAGAAGAGAGAAATTCACTATTACGGTTGGAGATGAATTACCATCTGGAATCTTGAAATTGGCTAAAATCTATATCGCTAAAAAACGTAAGTTAAAAGTTGGTGATAAAATGGCAGGACGTCACGGTAACAAAGGTATTGTTGCAAGAATCGTTCGTCATGAAGATATGCCTTTCTTAGAAGATGGAACACCAGTAGATATCGTATTGAATCCACTTGGGGTACCTTCACGTATGAACATTGGTCAGATTTATGAGACTGTTCTTGGATGGGCTGGTATGAACTTGGGTAGAAAATTTGCTACTCCAATTTTTGACGGTGCTTCTCTAGACGAGATCAACGCTTTGACTGATGAGGCTAACGTACCACGTTTCGGGCATACATATCTTTATGATGGTGGAACTGGAGAGCGTTTTGCACAAAAAGCAACTGTGGGTGTAATTTACATGCTTAAATTAGGACACATGGTTGATGATAAGATGCACGCACGTTCTATCGGACCATACTCATTGATTACGCAACAGCCACTTGGAGGTAAGGCTCAATTTGGAGGTCAGCGTTTTGGAGAGATGGAGGTTTGGGCACTTGAGGCTTATGGAGCTTCTAGTACTTTACGTGAAATCTTAACTGTTAAGTCTGATGACGTTATTGGTAGAGCTAAAACTTACGAAGCTATCGTTAAGGGTGAAACTATGCCAGAACCAGGTTTACCAGAATCATTCAATGTATTAATGCACGAATTGAAAGGTCTAGGATTGGATCTTCGTTTGGAAGAATAATAAAAGTTTTGGAATCAGTCTCATTTTTTAATGGGACTGATTACTCATTTATAATAAGTTTTTAAAGATTTATACCCGTAACCCGTTCCGATTTTTTATAACAATGCAAGGCATTTTATAACTAGCGCTTCAAATAAGAATTTGAGGTTTAGAGAAGTAACCCGAGGTAGTAGCTGAATGATTAACTCTTATTTTTTTTAAGAGTAGATTATAAATCTAAATTCAATTTTTTAATTGCAAATAAATCAATAGTAAAAACTATGATGAATAACAGAAACAATAATAAAGATAAGAATCCAGTAAAAAGATTTAACAAAATTTCTATTGGATTGGCTTCACCAGAATCTATCTTGAAAGAATCAAGAGGAGAGGTTTTAAAGCCAGAAACAATTAACTATAGAACGCACAAACCAGAGCGTGACGGACTTTTCTGCGAAAGAATCTTCGGACCAGTAAAAGATTTCGAATGTGCTTGTGGTAAGTATAAAAGAATTCGTTACAAAGGTATCATCTGTGACCGTTGTGGTGTTGAAGTTACTGAGAAAAAAGTACGTCGTGATAGAGTAGGACACATCAACCTTGTTGTGCCAATTGCTCACATCTGGTACTTCCGTTCTCTTCCAAACAAAATTGGTTATATCCTTGGTCTTCCATCTAAGAAATTAGATATGATCATCTACTACGAAAGATACGTAGTAATCCAAGCTGGTATTGCTAAAAATGCAGATGGAGAATCTTTACAAAGATTAGATTTCTTAACTGAAGAGGAATATTTGAATATTTTAGATACTCTTCCACAAGAAAACCAATATTTAGATGATTTAGATCCTAATAAATTTGTTGCCAAAATGGGAGCAGAGTGTATTATGGATTTATTAGCTCGTATTGACTTAGATGCTTTATCTTATGAATTAAGACACAGTGCCAACAACGAGACTTCTAAACAAAGAAAAACTGAGGCTTTAAAAAGATTACAAGTTGTTGAGTCTTTCCGTGAGTCTAACGAAAACCGCGAAAACCGTCCAGAATGGATGATTATGAAAGTGGTTCCAGTTATCCCGCCAGAATTACGTCCGCTTGTGCCACTTGATGGAGGTCGTTTTGCAACTTCAGATTTGAACGATTTATATCGTCGTGTAATCATCCGTAACAATCGTTTGAAAAGATTAATGGAGATTAAAGCTCCGGAAGTTATCTTAAGAAACGAGAAGCGTATGTTGCAAGAATCTGTAGATTCATTATTTGATAACACTCGTAAAGCTTCTGCTGTTAAAACAGAATCTAACAGACCATTAAAATCATTATCTGATTCCTTAAAAGGTAAGCAAGGACGTTTCCGTCAAAACTTACTTGGTAAACGTGTGGATTATTCTGCTCGTTCGGTAATTGTCGTTGGTCCAGAGTTAAAATTATATGAGTGTGGATTGCCAAAAGATATGGCTTCTGAATTATACAAACCATTCGTTATCCGTAAATTGATCGAAAGAGGTATTGTAAAAACAGTAAAATCTGCTAAGAAAATCATTGATAAGAAAGAGCCTGTAGTTTGGGATATCCTTGAAAACGTAATTAAAGGACACCCAGTATTACTTAACCGTGCTCCTACTTTGCACAGACTTGGTATTCAGGCTTTCCAGCCAAAATTAATTGAAGGAAAAGCGATCCAGTTACACCCATTAGTATGTACGGCATTCAACGCCGATTTCGATGGTGACCAGATGGCGGTTCACTTACCATTAGGACCAGAGGCTATTTTAGAGGCACAATTATTAATGTTGGCTTCTCACAATATCTTGAACCCTGCAAATGGTGCTCCAATTACTGTACCTTCTCAGGACATGGTCTTGGGTCTATATTATATGACCAAAGAGCGTATTTCTACAGAAGACCACAAAATTATTGGTCAGGATTTAACTTTCTATTCTGCTGAAGAAGTAAACATTGCATTAAACGAAGGAAGATTAGAATTGAATGCTCGTGTAAAAATTAGAGCAAAAGATTTTAATGATGCTGGAGAATTAGTGTATCAAATTATTCAAACAACTGCAGGACGTGTATTATTTAACGAAGTAGTACCTGAAGCAGCTGGATATATCAACGACGTATTGACTAAGAAAAACCTTAGAGATATTATCGGACACATTTTAAGTGTAACTGATGTACCTACAACGGCAGCTTTCTTGGATAATATGAAAGATATGGGGTATAAATTTGCATTTAGAGGAGGTTTATCATTCTCTTTAGGTGATATTAGAATTCCAGAACAAAAAACGAAGTTAATTGCAGATGCTAGAGAGCAAGTTGAAGGTATCTCAACTAACTATAACATGGGTCTTATTACAAATAACGAGCGTTACAACCAAGTTATTGACGTATGGACTTCAGCAAATGCTCAGTTAACAGAGTTAGCAATGAAAAATATTAGAGAAGACCAACAAGGTTTCAACTCTGTATATATGATGCTTGACTCTGGGGCGAGGGGTTCTAAGGAACAGATTCGTCAGTTAACTGGTATGCGTGGTTTGATGGCTAAGCCTAAAAAATCTACTGCTGGTGGTGGTGAGATTATTGAAAACCCGATTCTTTCTAACTTTAAGGAAGGTCTTTCGATCCTTGAGTACTTTATTTCTACTCACGGTGCTCGTAAAGGTCTTGCGGATACGGCTCTTAAAACGGCCGATGCTGGTTACTTAACAAGAAGGCTTCATGACGTTTCTCAAGATGTTATTGTTAACATCGAAGATTGTGGAACTTTAAGAGGTGTTGAAGTTGCTGCATTGAAGAAAAATGAGGAAATCGTTGAATCTTTAGGAGAGAGAATTTTAGGACGTGTTGCATTACAAGACGTTATTAATCCTCTTACTAACGAAGTAATGGTTAAATCTGGAGAGCAAATTACTGAAGCAATTATGAGAACTATCGAAGCTTCTCCAATTGAAAAAGTAGAGGTTAGATCTCCATTAACTTGTGAAGCTTTAAAAGGTATTTGTGCTAAATGTTACGGTAGAAACTTAGCTACTGGTAAAATGACACAAAGAGGTGAAGCTGTCGGAGTTATTGCAGCTCAGTCTATTGGAGAGCCAGGTACACAGTTGACACTTCGTACGTTCCACGTTGGAGGGGTTGCTGGAGGTATCTCTGAAGAGTCTAGTATCGTTACAAGATTCGCAGGTAGACTTGAAATTGAAGATTTAAAAACAGTTAAAGGAGAGGACGGAGAAGGTAACTCTGTTGATATCGTAGTTTCACGTTCAACGGAATTAAAATTAGTTGACGAGAAAACTGGAATTGTTTTAAATACACATAACATTCCTTACGGTTCTAGTATCTTTGTTGGAGATGGAGAAACTGTAGCTAAAGGAACTGTAATCTGTAAATGGGATCCATATAACGGTGTAATTGTTTCTGAGTTTACAGGTAAGATTGCTTACGAAGATTTAGAGCAAGGACAATCGTTCATGGTGGAGATCGATGAGCAGACTGGTTTCCAGGAAAAAGTAATTTCTGAAGCTAGAAACAAAAAATTAATCCCAACTTTATTAGTTTATGGTAAAGAAGGTGAATTGATTCGTTCTTACAACTTACCAGTAGGTGCACACTTAATGGTTGAAAACGGTGAGAAAATTAAAGCAGGTAAAGTATTAGTAAAAATCCCACGTCGTTCTTCTAAAGCGGGCGATATCACGGGAGGTTTACCAAGAATTACTGAGCTTCTTGAGGCTCGTAACCCTTCTAACCCAGCAGTTGTATCTGAAATTGATGGTGTTGTTTCTTTTGGAAAAATCAAAAGAGGTAACCGTGAGATCGTTATCGAATCTAAATTTGGTGAGATTAAAAAGTATTTAGTTAAACTTTCTAGCCAAATCTTAGTACAAGAGAATGACTTCGTAAGAGCGGGAGTTCCATTGTCTGATGGTGCGATTACACCAGATGATATCTTAAGAATTCAAGGTCCAGCTGCTGTTCAACAGTACTTGGTAAATGAAATTCAAGAGGTTTACCGTTTACAAGGGGTAAAAATTAATGATAAGCACTTTGAGGTAGTTATTCGTCAAATGATGCGTAAAGTAAGAGTTCAGGATCCAGGTGATACTTTATTCTTAGAAGACCAATTAATCCATACTAAAGATTTCATCGTTCAAAACGATAAATTGTACGGTATGAAAGTAGTTGAAGATGCTGGAGATTCTTCAGTATTGAAACCAGGTCAGATCATTACACCTCGTGAATTACGTGATGAAAATTCATTATTAAAACGTACAGATAAAAATCTTGTTGTAGCAAGAGACGTAATCACTGCAACTGCAACGCCAGTTCTTCAAGGTATTACAAGAGCTTCGTTACAAACTAAATCATTCATCTCTGCTGCTTCTTTCCAAGAAACAACAAAAGTACTTAACGAAGCTGCTGTAGCTGGTAAAGTAGATGATCTAGAAGGATTAAAAGAAAATGTAATTGTTGGACACAGAATTCCTGCGGGAACTGGTATGAGAGAGTACGATAACACTATCGTAGGATCTAAAGACGATTACAACGAAATGATGGCAAATAAAGAAGAATACATTTATTAATTAGGAAACTATGAGTAATCCGAAACAACAACAAGAGCAAATTAATATTGAGTTGGACGAAACTATTGCAGAAGGAATTTATTCTAATCTTGCAATTATCAATCACTCATCATCTGAGTTTGTTTTAGATTTTGTGAGTATTATGCCAGGTATTCCTAAAGCCAAGGTAAAATCAAGAATTGTCTTGACACCACAACATGCTAAGAGATTATTAAAAGCAATAGGTGAAAATATCCATAGATTTGAGGCTGCTCATGGCGAAATCAAAGAAACGGAACAAGCGCCAATTCCGCTTAATTTTGGTCCAACTGGACAAGCATAAACTTTAAAAGCCCCTTTTTTAAGGGGCTTTTTTTATGGCTTTTGAGTTAAAATGCAGTTTGTCGGATTTAATTTACTTTAGTCGGGTAATTTTCTTTTCAAGAAAGTATTTATTTAACTTGCTATTGCCTAAAAAAGATTAAATTTTGAAATATAATGACTTAGTAAAGGTTGATTAATTCAAATTATAAAAAAGCGCTGATTTAAGTATTAGCGCTTTTTTTATGTTTAAAAATGAGATCTTTATAATGAGCATTAAAAATATTTTTTTGTTCTCCCAACCTTTTTATTAAATCAATACTCTATATAAATAAGAAGCTTCTCGAAAGTTTATAACTTATATACAATAGAGTATGAAAAAGAAATTCACCTTAGAAATTGCAACTCCTTGTTCTGAAAATTTTGATAAGATGATTCCAAACTCACAGGGTTCATTCTGTAATTCATGTATGAAGAATGTTATCGATTTGAGTAAAAAGACAAATTCAGAAGTAGCCAAGTTTATTAATGAAAATAAGGATAAAAATATCTGCGCGCGATTGAAAACGAAGCAGTTGGAAGAGGAATTTGTTTATAATGAAACTTCTAAAATAAATAGTTTAAAATATGCGACTGTTGCTGCTTCTGTTTTGTTGGCATCAAATATTGTGGCACAAGAAAAAGAACCTATTAAAACAGAAATAAACTGCCCTAAACCAGATGTATATAAAGTAGGTAAGGTGGCTTACAATCAAATTCAAAATGAAGAAGTTTCAGTAATAATTAAAGGGGAATTATTAGAGGCAAAAACCAATAAACCTTTTAACAGAGAAACTTATTCTAAATTTAATGATTGCTTTTAGTGGCTCGCAGAATCCTGTAAAAGTAAATTATAAAACAGGAGAGTTTTCTATAGAATCCAAGGTTCTAAAGAATAGTAAAACGTTAATGGTTACAATCACAGCTAATGATTATTACCTTTCAAAAGAGATATCCTTTGATGTGAAATCAGTTAAAAATAATATTTTAATGAAAAATATAATTGTTGGTTCAGAAGAACTTAACAGAATATATATTGCCGGCGGATTAGGAATTAATTATACTAAGTAATATTCAAATTTACATATTGGGGAATGTAAATGAAAAAAGGCTGTCTAAATAAAATTTGACAGCCTTTTTGTTTTTTTTATCTAAAGAAAGCTCATTTAATCAAACTCGGATGTAAAATACAATTTCACAGTTGGATATTTGCTTTGCGTCATTTGAATTGTAAAATCAGAATCGGCTAAAAATACCAATTGACCATATTTATCGTGAGCCAAGAATTTTTGTTTGATACGTTTAAACTCTTTAAATTCTTCATTTTTAGCATCATCTGGTTTTACCCAGCACGCTTTATGAACAGGGAAGTTCTCGTAAGTACATTTAGCACCATATTCGTGCTCTAAACGATATTGAATTACCTCATATTGAAGTGCTCCAACGGTTCCAATAACTTTACGATTATTCATTTCTAAAGTAAATAACTGCGCTACACCTTCATCCATTAACTGATCTACTCCTTTTTCTAATTGCTTAGCTTTCATCGGATCAGCGTTGTTAATGTATCTAAAGTGCTCTGGAGAGAAACTCGGAATTCCTTTAAAGCTCATAATTTCGCCTTCTGTCAAAGTGTCTCCAATTTTAAAGTTTCCAGTATCGTGTAAACCAACAATATCACCAGGATAAGAAATGTCTACAATTTCTTTTTTCTCAGCAAAAAAGGCATTCGGACTTGAGAATTTTAAATTTTTCTTTTGGCGAACGTGGTAATATGGTTTGTTTCTTTCGAAAGTTCCAGAAACAATTTTGATAAAGGCTAAACGGTCACGGTGTTTTGGATCCATATTGGCGTGGATTTTAAAAACAAATCCCGTCATTTTCTCCTCTGTAGGTTCAACTGTACGAGTTTCAGAATCTTTCGGCCTTGGAGATGGAGCAATTGTAATGAAACAATCTAATAATTCACGAACTCCAAAATTATTTAAGGCTGAACCGAAGAATACGGGCTGAATTTTTCCATCTAAATAATCTTGACGTTCAAATTTAGGATATACTTCGTCAATTAATTCTAATTCTTCGCGAAGTTTGTTGGCTGCTTTTTCACCCACAATTTTATCTAATTCTGGATTGTTCTGTACATCAGAAAAAGCAATTGTTTCTTCGATATTTTTACGACTGTCTCCGCTGAAAAGGTTAATATTTTCTTCCCATAAATTATAAATTCCTTGGAAATCGTAACCCATTCCGATTGGGAAACTTAACGGTGTAACTTTTAAACCTAATTTTTGTTCTACTTCATCCATCAAATCAAAAGCATCTTTACCTTCACGATCTAATTTGTTGATGAAAACAATCATAGGAATATTACGCATTCTACAAACAGCAACTAATTTTTCTGTTTGTTCCTCAACCCCTTTAGCAACGTCAATTACAACAATTACGCTGTCTACGGCAGTTAAAGTTCTAAATGTATCTTCAGCAAAATCCTTGTGTCCAGGAGTATCAAGGATATTGATTTTTTTATCTTTATAATTAAAAGCAAGCACAGAAGTCGAAACCGAGATACCTCTTTGGCGTTCGATTTCCATAAAGTCACTCGTTGCTCCTTTTTTAATTTTGTTATTCTTTACAGCTCCTGCTTCTTGAATTGCACCTCCAAATAAAAGTAATTTCTCTGTTAATGTCGTTTTACCGGCATCGGGATGCGATATAATTCCAAATGTTCTTCTGCGTTGTATTTCTTTTAAAAAGCTCATATTTCGTATAAATAGGTTGCAAAAGTACTATTAAATTACGGCTTTATAAAAATATTCAGTTCCTAAATTTGGTAGTCTTTACTTCTAACGGGATTTTTAAACAAAAAAATAAGGCTGTTTTGCAACAGCCTTAAATAGTCATTTTTAAAATTACTGATTAATTGACCAAATTGAATATCCTTTTGGAGGACATTGTATTTTTACCCATTTGTCTGCCTGAGTAGTTGGGTACCAAGTTGAGTTTCCTGTAAAATCTTTAATTTGAGTATTGGCCCAATTGGTCTGAATCCATCTTTCTTGCCAAACATCTGAGTTGTTAATGTAAACTACCAATCCTGGATTTCCGTTATATCCGTTTCTTCTCGCAACATATTCGTCATTGTCAGAATATAAAATAGAAGTTGTTCCTGTTGCTTTGTTATTGTGGATCCAGATTAGATTATTTAATTTGTTTTTATCTAGCCATTCTTCATAATCTCTATAAAAAATAGTTGGATAACCTTCGTGAGTTAATATATAGGAGTAGGCAAGCATTTTGCTCCAAATTTCATCAGTATCATGATTAGTTACAAAAGTTACCGCTTTGTATGGATTGCGTTTCCACATCATATCATCATTCAAAAGAGCAAGGTTATTTCCGTCAAAAGCATCATTCATTTTGTAATAGCAGGCAAAGTCAAAAACAGAACTATTAGCTGCGTTTGCCCAGTCATTTAGTACATTTACATTTGAATCCCATAGTTCTCCAACAGAAAATCCGCCTACATTAGCATTCCAAGCATTTACAACCCAAGCACCGAATCCTTTTACATAGTCGAATCTCCAGCCATCAAATTTCATGGTATTTTTATAGTATTTGCCAACTCCATCAGCTCTAATCCACAACCAATCTTTTACATACGGATCGGCATGGCATAAGTCAGGAAATCCTCCAAATGAGCCTTCGTCATTATTGCCATAGCTGTTTTTGTAAAAATTGGCATAAGTACGTTTAAATTTTCCTGAAGCTATTCCATTAAAATTAGTCCAAGTATTTGTTCCAGTAAAAGGATTCGCTTCAGATTGTCCGCCACTGTTATGGTTAATTACAATATCCGCATAAACCTTAATGTTTTCTGCGTGTGCAGCTGTAATTAAATTGACTAATTCGGTTTTTGATCCGAATCTTGTTTCTGTTGTTCCATTCTGATTATAATCTCCAAAATCAAAATAATCTGTTGGGTCATATCCCATAGAAAATGCTCCATTTTGCGCTTTTGAAGCAGGTGGAAGCCAAATTGAGCCAATTCCAGCATTTCCCCAAGCCGTTACTTTACTGCTTACTGTATTCCACCAATTTCCTCCAGCGGGAACATCCCAATAGAAAGCTTGCATCATAACGCCTCCACCAGGATTATCAACATATTTTCCTGTTGTAGAATTGCTTGAAGCTCCTGTACTGAAAGGTTTACCATCGTGATGCGTAACATCAATAATTTTAAATTTTTGACTTTCAGTTTTTGCATCCGATTCACTGGTTTCATTTTCAGAACACGAATACAGAAGTGCACTAAATGCCGTAATAAGGCATAATTTTAAAATAGGTTTTTTCATAATAGATGTGGTTAAGTTAAATAGTGAGCTTTGTAATTGTTTAATTATAAGGTTTAAAAACGCAGATATTTCTATTTTTTTACCCTGTAAATTATTAATTACGCATCTAAAGTAAAGTTTTTTTGATTTAATTTTAATTTGCAATAAAATAGAGGTCAACGAAAACGTTGTAGTGTTGAGAACTTTTTTTTATGGTGCTTATAATTAGGTGTTTATTTGATGTTTAAAACTAAATTTATGAAGCAATTACAAACTGTCTTTCATTGAATTAGAAAAATTGGAAGAAATGATTTCGTACATTGAAAGAGAACTATCCTATAATTTTTTGTTAATACTATATCGGATAGTTGGATTATGTAATTGAATTGTTATTTTTGTTCGTTATAAGTTACGAAAGAACTATACTTTAATTATTTATGTTGATGAACATACATAGTTTCAGAGGGATTATCTAAAACAGGCTTACATTCAAATAAAAATTAAAATAATGCTATTAAAAAAATTACAGCTAAAAACAATTGATTACAAGTTTGCACTAACAATTTGTTTTTTTCTTTTTTTTACTCCAATTATCTCAGCGCAAGAAATTATTCCTGATGTTGTGGCCCAAAAACCAATTGAAGTTCCTTCTGGTGGGAAATTGAAAATCGACGGAATTATTGCGACAGTAGGAGATTATATCGTTTTGGATTCTGATATCGATAAAGGATTTTTAGAAATTACTGCGCAAGGCGGATCTGTAAAAGATATTACAAGATGCCAGATGCTTGGTAAACTTTTAGAAGATAAATTATATGCTCACCAAGCAATTCAGGATAGTATTATCGTAAGTGATGCGGAGGTAAGAGGAATGATGGAAGATCGTCTTAATTACATGACGCAACAGGTAGGAGATATCAATAAAGTTGTTGAATACTATAAAAAAAGCTCTGTAGAAGAGTTTAAGACATATTTTGCTGATATCTTAAAAGAGCAAAAATTAGCATCAGAAATGAGAGATAAAATCGTTAAAGATGTTGAAATCACTCCAGAAGAAGTTCGTAATTTCTTCAAGAAAATCCCAAAAGATGAATTGCCAACTTTTGGAGCTGAAATGGAAGTAGCGCAAATTGTTGTTGAGCCTAAAATTTCTAAAGAAGACAAGCAAAAAGTTATCGATAGATTAAACGCAATTCGACAAGACGTTCTAGAAGGTTCTAGTTTTGCAACAAAAGCAGTTTTGTATTCTCAAGATCCAGGATCTGCGCCAAACGGAGGATATTATAAAATGACAAGAAAAACTCCTTTTGTTAAAGAGTTTAAAGATGTTGCATTTAGTTTGCAAGCGGGTGAGATCTCTCAGCCATTTGAAACTACTTTTGGATACCATATTATTATGGTAGAAAAAATTAAAGGGCAAGAAGTAGAGCTTCGTCATATTTTGATTGCTCCAACTGTTTCTGAAGCAGCTTTAAAAGAAGCAAAGGAAAGAATTACAAATATTAGAAATAAAATCATCAATAAAGAGTTGACTTTTGCTGAAGCGGCAAGAACAGAATCTGATGAAAAGGAAACTAGAGCAAACGGAGGAACATTGGTAAATCCAACAACACAAGATACTCGATTTGAGTTGACAAAAATGGATCCGACATTATACAGCCAGGTTTCAAATTTAAAAGGAGATGAGATTTCTCAGCCACTTTTAAATACTGATGATAAAGGTAAAAAAACATATAAGTTAATTACAGTTACCAACAGAATTGAAGATCATACTGCAGATTATGCTAAAGATTATACTAAGATCAAAGAATTAGCATTAAAAGAGAAGCAGATTAATGCCATTGCAAAATGGTTTGATGCTAAAATTAAAGACACTTACATCAAAATTATCGGCGAGTATAAAGACTGTTCTTTTGCAAACAATTGGTTGAAAAAATAAGTTTTAATAAATAAATAAAAAGAGTTAGTTTTATGAATTCATAGAATTAACTCTTTTTAATTTTAAATACATTCATAAATGTCTGACGTAACAGCAATTCACAATTTAGTTCAAAAAAGAAATGAATTAAAAAAAGAAATAGCGAAAATCATTGTAGGGCAAGACGCCGTTGTAGATCAAATTTTACTTTGTATATTTTCTGGAGGACACGCACTTTTAATTGGAGTTCCTGGTTTAGCAAAAACCTTAATGATAAATACTTTGTCTCAGGCCTTAGGTCTGGATTTTAAAAGAATTCAGTTTACGCCAGATTTGATGCCTTCTGATATTTTAGGAAGCGAAATTTTAGATGAAAATAGGAACTTCAAATTCATCAAAGGACCTATTTTTTCTAATATTATTTTGGCCGATGAGATAAACAGAACGCCACCAAAAACACAAGCAGCTTTGCTGGAAGCAATGCAAGAAAGATCGGTGACAATTGCAGGACAGCACCATAAATTAGATTTGCCCTATTTTGTTTTAGCAACTCAAAACCCTATTGAGCAAGAAGGAACTTATCCTTTGCCAGAAGCGCAATTGGACCGTTTTATGTTTGCTATTAAATTGGAATATCCAACTTTTGAAGAAGAAGTTCAAGTTGTAAAAAGAACAACTTCTGATGTCAAAACAGAAATTAATCCGTTATTTACAGCTCAGGAAATTATCGATTTTCAGCACCTAATTCGCAGAATTCCTGTTGCAGATAATGTTATAGAATATGCGGTAACTCTAGTAAGCAAAACTCGTCCAGATAATAGTTTAACTAACGATTTTGTGAAAAACTATTTAGATTGGGGAGCTGGGCCAAGAGCTTCGCAGAATTTAATTCTAGCAGCAAAAGCGCATGCGGCTTTTAATGGGAAATTTTCACCAGATATTGAGGATGTTCAAGCCGTTGCGACAGGTATCTTGAGACACAGAATTATTAAAAACTATAAAGCTGATGCTGAAGGTATAACAGAAGAAGTTATTATTAAAAAATTAATGTAAAATTTAATATTTACATTTATAGAATCCTGATAATTTATTGTCAGGATTTTTTTGTTTTTAGCACGTCAAAAACTCTTCTCAAAAGAGGTGTAAAATCCCAACTATAACGTTATAATTGCTTATTTAGAAAGATTCTTTATGAAAATAGAGGTAAAAACTTACTTGTTTTCTAACATCAAATTTCGACTTTGTTAAAGAAAAGATCTTTAAATGTTAATAATTCATTATTTTGATGTAAAATTGAGTTTTTGGCAAAAACAAGCAGTGAAAATCGTTTTTTAGCAATAATAATTTTTGAAAAGGCTTGTTCTATTAAATTTTTTTTAATTATCGCCTTTAATGCTTAAATTTGCCTCAAAAAAATAAATCCGCTTTTATTATGAATATTTATCAGGATTACATTCAAGAAATTGAAGAAAGAAAAAATCTAGGGTTACACCCTAAACCAATTGATGGAGCCGAATTATTAAGCGAAATCATTTCCCAAATTAAAGATGCAGATAACGCCAATCGCGAAGACTCTCTTAAGTTTTTTATTTACAATACATTACCTGGTACTACAAGTGCTGCAGGTGAAAAAGCAAAGTTTTTAAAAGAAATTATTCTTGGCCAATCGGTAGTAAAAGAAATCACTCCAGCTTTTGCTTTTGAGTTGCTTTCACACATGAAAGGTGGGCCATCAATTGAAGTATTGCTTGATTTAGCTTTAGGTAGTGACGCTGCAATTGCAAAAGAAGCGGCGAAAGTATTAAAAACACAAGTTTTCCTTTACGAAGCAGATACAGATCGTTTGGTAGAGGCATTCAAAAATGATAATGCAATTGCAAAAGAAATCCTTGAAAGTTATGCTCAAGCTGAGTTTTTTACAAAACTTCCAGAAGTAGCAGACGAAATTAAAGTGGTTACTTTTATTGCTGGTGAAGGTGACATTTCAACAGATTTACTTTCTCCAGGAAATCAAGCTCACTCTCGTTCAGATCGTGAACTTCATGGTCAGTGTATGATTACTCCTCAAGCGCAACAAGAAATTAAGGCGTTACAAGCACAACATCCTGATAAAAGCGTAATGTTAATTGCTGAAAAAGGAACAATGGGAGTTGGTTCTTCTAGAATGTCAGGTGTAAACAACGTAGCACTTTGGACAGGAAAGCAAGCAAGTCCATATATTCCATTCGTTAATATCGCTCCAATTGTTGGAGGAACAAACGGAATTTCTCCAATTTTCTTAACAACAGTTGATGTTACTGGTGGTATTGGTTTAGACCTTAAAAACTGGGTAAAGAAAGTTGATGCAGATGGCAACGTTATTCGTAATGAAAATGATGAGCCAATTTTAGAGCAAGCATATTCTGTTGCTACAGGAACGGTTCTTACAATAAATATTAAAGAGAAAAAGCTTTATAATGGCGATCAGGAATTGATTGATATTTCTAAAGCATTTACTCCTCAAAAAATGGAATTTATCAAAGCGGGTGGTTCTTATGCTATCGTATTTGGTAAAAAACTTCAAACATTGGCTGCGAAAGTTTTAAATGTTGAAGCTCCTCTTGTTTACGCTCCATCAAAAGAGGTTTCTCATGAAGGACAAGGTCTTACTGCAGTAGAGAAAATCTTTAACAAAAATGCAGTTGGTATTGCGCCAGGTAAAGTATTACACGCTGGTTCTGACGTTCGTGTAGAAGTAAATATTGTAGGTTCTCAAGATACTACAGGTCTAATGACTGCTCAGGAATTAGAATCTATGGCTGCTACAGTGATTTCTCCAATTGTTGATGGTGCTTACCAATCTGGTTGTCACACTGCTTCGGTTTGGGATAAAAAAGCACAAGCTAATATTCCTAAATTGATGAAATTTATGAACGATTTTGGTTTGATCACAGCTCGTGACCCAAAAGGCGTTTATCATGCAATGACTGACGTTATCCACAAAGTACTTAACGATATTACTATTGACGAGTGGGCTATCATCATTGGTGGTGACTCTCATACAAGAATGTCAAAAGGTGTTGCTTTTGGTGCTGATTCAGGAACTGTTGCTCTTGCATTGGCTACTGGAGAAGCTTCAATGCCAATTCCAGAATCTGTAAAAGTTACTTTCAAAGGAGATATGAAAGGGTATATGGATTTCCGTGATGTTGTTCATGCTACTCAAGCTCAAATGCTTCACCAATTTGGAGGAGAAAATGTTTTCCAAGGAAGAATCATTGAGGTTCACATTGGAACATTAACTGCTGACCAAGCCTTTACATTTACAGACTGGACTGCAGAGATGAAAGCTAAAGCTTCTATCTGTATTTCTGAAGATGATACTTTAATCGAATCATTGGAAATTGCTAAAGGCAGAATCCAAATTATGATCGACAAAGGAATGGATAACGAGAAACACGTTCTTCAAGGATTGATTAATAAAGCTGATAAGAGAATTGCTGAAATTAAATCGGCAGAGAAACCAGCTTTAACTCCAGATGCAAATGCTAAATATTATGCTGAAGTTGTAGTTGATCTTGATCAAATTGCTGAGCCAATGATCGCCGATCCAGACGTAAATAATGCTGATGTTTCTAAACGTTATACTCACGATACCATTAGACCATTATCTTTCTATGGTGGAGAGAAAAAAGTAGATCTTGGATTTATTGGTTCTTGTATGGTTCACAAAGGAGATATGAAAATCCTTGCTCAAATGTTGAAAAACGTAGAGGCACAAACAGGAAAAGTAGAATTTAATGCTCCTCTTGTAGTTGCTCCTCCAACTTATAACATTGTTGATGAGTTGAAAGCAGAAGGTGACTGGGAAGTTCTACAAAGATATTCTGGTTTCGAGTTTGACGATAATGCGCCAAAAGGTGCAGCTCGTACAGAATACGAAAACATGTTATACTTAGAGCGTCCAGGATGTAACCTTTGTATGGGTAACCAAGAAAAAGCAGCTAAAGGAGATACAGTAATGGCGACATCTACTCGTTTATTCCAAGGAAGAGTTGTGGAAGATAAAGAAGGTAAAAAAGGAGAATCGTTACTTTCTTCTACACCAGTTGTAGTTTTGTCTACAATTTTAGGAAGAACTCCAACATTAGCAGAATATACAACTGCGGTTGAAGGTATTAACTTGACTAAATTTGCACCTTCTAATAAATCGTTAGTAATGTAATCTTACGATTATTAAGATATCAAAAGCCCGAGCGATAAACTCGGGCTTTTTCTTTTTTAACTCTCCTATTTTTTGTAACTTGTCATGTTCAAAAAAGAATAATAAAAACAAAAAATCTATGGCTTTTGATATCGAAATGATTAAAAAAGTGTACGAGAACATGCCAGGTCGCGTTGATAAAGCGCGCGAGATTGTTGGTCGTCCGCTTACTTTAACAGAGAAAATTTTATACAATCACCTTTGGGATGGAAATCCTACGAAGGCGTTTGGAAGAGGAATTGATTACGTCGATTTTGCACCCGATCGCGTAGCTTGTCAAGATGCAACTGCACAAATGGCATTATTACAGTTTATGCACGCTGGTAAATCTAAAGTGGCGGTTCCAACAACGGTTCACTGTGATCACCTAATTCAGGCAAAAGTAGATGCTGTAACCGATTTGGCAAGAGCAAAAACACAGAGTAATGAGGTTTTTGACTTCTTATCTTCTGTTTCTAATAAATACGGAATTGGTTTCTGGAAGCCAGGAGCTGGAATTATTCACCAAGTTGTACTTGAAAATTATGCATTTCCTGGCGGAATGATGATTGGTACCGATTCTCATACTGTAAATGCAGGTGGTTTAGGAATGGTGGCAATTGGTGTTGGTGGAGCAGATGCTGTAGATGTTATGTCTGGAATGGCTTGGGAACTTAAGTTTCCTAAATTAATCGGAGTTAAATTAACCGGTAAATTATCGGGATGGACGGCTCCAAAAGATGTTATTCTTAAAGTGGCAGGGATTCTTACTGTAAAAGGTGGTACTGGAGCTATTGTAGAGTATTTTGGTGAAGGTGCAACAGCTATGTCTTGTACAGGTAAAGGAACAATTTGTAATATGGGAGCTGAGATTGGAGCTACAACTTCAACTTTTGGTTACGATGATTCAATGAGCCGTTACTTACGTTCGACAAATAGAGCAGAAGTGGCTGATGCTGCAGATAAAATTGCTTCTTACTTAACTGGAGATCCAGAGGTATATGCAGATCCAGAAAAATATTTTGATCAAGTTATCGAAATAGACTTATCTACATTAGAACCGCATTTAAATGGTCCTTTTACTCCAGATTTAGCGACTCCAATTTCTAAAATGAAAGAAGAAGCAGTTAAAAATAATTGGCCATTACAAATTCAAGTTGGTTTGATTGGTTCTTGTACAAACTCTTCTTACGAAGATATTTCTCGTGCAGCTTCATTGGCAAGACAGGTTGCTGATAAAAATTTAAAAACAAAATCACAGTTTACAATCACTCCAGGTTCTGAAGTTGTACGTTCTACAATCGAAAGAGATGGATTTATTGATACTTTCCATAAAATTGGTGCAACAGTTTTTGCAAATGCTTGCGGACCATGTATTGGTATGTGGGATAGAGAAGGAGCGGAAAAAGAAGAAAGAAATACCATTGTGCACTCTTTCAATCGTAACTTCTCAAAACGTGCAGATGGTAACCCAAATACTTTGGCCTTTGTAGGATCGCCAGAATTGGTAACAGCCTTGGCTATTGCGGGTGATTTAAGTTTTAATCCATTGACAGATAAATTAATCAACGAAGATGGAGAAGAAGTAATGCTTGACGAGCCAACAGGAGACGAACTTCCTGCTAAAGGTTTTTATGCTGAAGATCCAGGTTTTCAAGCTCCAGCGGAAGATGGTTCAAGTGTTCAAGTAGTGGTTAATCCAGCTTCAGAGCGTTTACAATTATTAGCTCCATTTGATGCTTGGGATGGTAAAAATATTACTGGTGCTAAATTGTTAATTAAAGCATTCGGAAAATGTACTACAGACCACATTTCTATGGCTGGACCTTGGTTGCGTTTCCGTGGACACTTAGATAATATTTCAAACAATATGTTGATAGGAGCGGTAAATGCTTACAATCAAAAAACAAATTCGGTTAAAAACCAATTGACTGGCGAATATGATGCTGTTCCTGCTGTAGCTCGTTCATACAAAGCGGCTGGAGTTCCATCTATCGTAGTTGGAGATCATAACTACGGAGAAGGTTCTTCTCGTGAGCATGCGGCTATGGAACCACGTTTCTTAGGAGTTAAAGCGGTGTTGGTGAAATCTTTCGCTCGTATTCACGAAACAAACCTTAAAAAACAAGGTCTTTTAGGATTGACATTTGCAAACGAAGCAGATTACGATAAAATCCAGGAAGATGATACCATTAACTTCTTAGATTTAACAGAATTTGCTCCGGGCAAACCATTAACATTAGAATTTGTTCATGCAGATGGTACAAAAGATATTATCTTGGCAAACCATACCTACAACGCAGGTCAAATTGGCTGGTTTGTTGCGGGTTCTGCATTAAATTTAATTGCAGCTGGAAAAGCTTAATATTTTAAATTTAATATAATGTAAAAGCCCTGTGAAAACAGGGCTTTTATTTTTTACAAACAATATGTTGATGCGATTAGTTTTTGTTTGCTAAACTATCTTGTGATAGAACTCTAATTCGGTAAGGTCTTGTGGTCTCAAATTCATCTATAGAAATGCTGTATGTTTTTGATGAAGGAGATGCGTAGTAATTGCTGAAATCGTATCCTCCAATGATATATAATTTGTCATTAATAAAGTGCATTGCAGCACATTTTAGTTCAAGATTAATATAAAATTCTTTAATTAGTTTTGATTTTGTATTGTAAACAAACAGTTTTCCGTCTTCAAATAGGTAAATAGTGTCGTCATTGTATGTAACTGCAGGATTTTCGAGTCGGCAAAGTAAAGTTGCTTCCTTTTTCCAGCTTTCATTTGTTAAATCGAAACTCTGAATCTCAGAAAAACTTCTATTGTCGGAATTGCCAATTGTAAAAATTTTGTCCTCAATCAAAACTCCGCTTACTTCTTGGGCTACTGGCATTTTTGCTAACTCATACCAAAGGCCAGAAGTTAAATTGTACAGATGTACTTTATCTGTAAAAATTTTTGCACCTCTTACAGTTGATTTTATTGATCCACCCATAACAATAATGTTGTCCTTGTAGCTGAAGGAAGCAAAGTTTACGGCTTTATGTGGATTTGTTTTGTCAATTGCAATTTGATTTGTGTTAAGGTCAAAAACTTCAATTTCATTATCTAGAAATTCATGTTTTTTATTGCCTAGAGGCCCTCTTTTTCCTCCCAAAACATACAGTGTGTTATTGTAAAAATTTATACTATGGTAAGCTCGTTTTTTTAATTTCTGATTTGATTTCTCCCATACATCTGTTTTTGGATCATAAATAAGGAGATCTCCCTTGTAAAAAACTTTACCTTGATCGCCTCCAATCTCTTGAAGATATTTGTTTAAAAAAATAGGATCATTAAATCTAGTAGGATCACCGCCACCAATGTCTTTTGATTTTATAGTAGTTAAAACATTCCATTGTTCACTATTGTCACCTCCAACAACATAAATTTTACCATTTACTGCTACAGATCCAAAAGAATAAATACCATACTCCAAAGGTGATAATTTGGTGAAGTCAAGTTTCGATTTTAATTTAGACCACCTATTATCAGTTACAGTTACATTTTTTAAGGTTTCAATATCTTCCTCAAGCGAGATAACATAATTTGACTTTTTTAAATCTGTAATCGCAATTTTTGTTGTGATGAATCCGATATGAGAAACCTGAAGAGTGTCATTTGGATTTATTTTATTATTCAATGAAAATTCTCCTTTTTTATTGGTTAAAGTTCCAATATGAGTACGCAATAAATAGATATTGGTGTCTTCTATCGGTAAATTTGTCGCTTGAGATTTAACAATTCCACTTACTGTTTGCGCATTTGTAATAAAAGGTAGTAAAACGATAATATACAGTAGTTTTTTCACGGTAAATAAGTTTTGTCTTGGATTAAATTCTTTAAAAAAGTCTCTTAAAACTGAGGATTGTAGTGACTTATTTGAAGTAAATTTAGTATTAAATTTTTTGAGTTCCAATGAAATAAAATAGACTTTCAGTTAAAAATCAAAGTTTACTTCTATTTTAAAAATAAGACATAAAAAAATGCCCTGTTTTTTGCAGAGCATTTTTATCATGAGTTAGTTTCTTTGAGCAACATTATTTTGAGATAAAATTCTAATACGGTTTGGTGCGGTAGTGTCAAATTCGTCAATAGAAATACTGTACACTTTTGATGAAGGAATTTTCATGAACGAACCAAATGAATAGCCTCCAAGAATATACAATTTGTTGTCTATAAGATGCATGGTGGCATCTCTTAATTGAAGATCAGCAAAGTATTCTTTAATTTGTTTTGATTTTGTATTGTAGATTGAAAGCTTCCCATCTTCAAAAAGGTAAATGTCATCAACATTGTAAGCAATTGCTGGATTTTCTAAATGAGAAATTAGAGTTGCTTCATTTTTCCAAGTTTCATTTGTTAAATCAAAACTCTGAATCTCAGATAAGCTTTTGTTGTCATTATTTCCAACGGTAAAAATTTTATCGCCAATCAAAACTCCTTTTACTTCTTTGGCAACTGGCATTTTTTCTAGCTCATACCATAATCCAGAAGTGATGTTGTACATATGCACTTTGTCTGTAAAAGTTTTTTCTCCCTTTTCGGTCTTTTTTGTAGAGCCACCCATGACAATAATATTGTCTTTATAGACAAAAGAAGCAAAGTCTGCAGCCATATGAGGATTGGTTTTGTCAATGGTAATCGAGTTTTTATTAAGGTCAAAAACTTCAATTTCGTTTTCTAAATATTCAAATTTTTGGTTTGTAGACATTCTTTTACCTCCTAAAACATAAAGTGTATTGTTGTAGCAATTTACATTATGATAAGCTCTTCTCTTGAATTTTGTATTTGATTTCTCCCATACATTTGTTTTAGGATCGTAAATAAGCAAGTCTTCCCTGTAAAATTTTTTGGCTACTTGCATTTGAAGTAATTGTAGATATTTTTTTTGGAAGTTAGGATCGTTGTCATAGCTTATGCTTCTTTCCTTTAAAATCTTTAGTACATTCTCTTCTTCGCTGATGTCACCGCCTATGATGTAAATTTTGCCATTTACGACTGTCGAACCAAAAGAATATAGAACATTATTTAAAGATTCAAGCTTAGTAAAGTCAAGTTGAGATTTTAATTTGGTCTGACGATTTGTGATTTCTACATTGTTAAGAGTTTCAATGTCTTCTTTAAGCGCTATGATAAAATTTGACTTTTTAAAATCAGCAATTGCAATTTTTGCTGTTAGGTAGCCAATATGTGATACCTGGAGTGTATCGCTTGCTTTTGCTTTGCTTAATGAAAACTCTCCAATGTCATTGGTTATGGTTCCTATTTGAGCTCGTAGTGCATATATGTTTGCATCTTCAATTGGTAAATTGGTAGTTTCAGATTTAACAATTCCGCTTATTGTTTGCGCATTTGTAATAAAAGGCAATAAAATGACAATGTAGAGTAATTTTTTCACAATCTTAGGTTTTAGTTTGGTTAGAAATTTTTAAAAAGGTTGTTTTTTATAAAAAACTGCTTTTCAAAAAGTTGGCTCAATTTTTATGCCGAGGCTGTTAATTTGAGGTAAAATAATTGTTAAAAATACCGATTTTTCTACTTTAAAAAGTTAAATTCGCTTTTTAGGCAATATATTTGCTTTTTTTGAGTTGAAATAAATGTATAATTTAAAAAAGTGTAAAAACTTTAATAAGAGAGTATGATTTATCGGTTAATAATAGTGTTGTTTTTTTTCAGTGTTGGAGCTTTTGCACAGGATAATTTCATTAAGCATAAGATCTCAAAAGGGGAAAATCTTTCTGTTATTGCTAAAAAATATGGAGTGAAAGTAAAGGATATTGCAGATGCAAACCCGAATGCTCCCAAGGTATTAAAACTAAACTCGACACTTTTAATTCCGAATAAAAACAAAAGTACTGCAAAGACAAAGTCAAAAAATGAAGAAATTGCAGTAAACGATACTCCTCTTAATACTTCTGGAACTCACGAAGTAGCCTCAAAAGAAACGCTTTGGGGAATTTCTAAAAAATATAATGTTTCTGTTGATGATCTAAAGAAAGCAAATCCATCTCTGGAAACCGAAGGCTTAAAAATAGGACAGCAAATTATTATTCCTTCTAATAATATAGTTTCAATTAATGAAAAGCCAGTAGAAACAGTTGCTGAAGCGGTTTCGACAGATGTAGAACTTTATAGAGAAGTAAAAGCTAAAGAAACAAAATACGGCATTTCTAAAGAATATGGTATTACAGTTGCAGAATTAGAACGTCAGAATCCCTCAATTAAAGGAAAAGTTCCTGTTGGGTATTTGTTGAAGATTCGAGTTCCAAAAGAAAAAGCAGATGCAATTCAGTCTGCAAAAGCATTACAAGATAATAATTCACAAATAGATACTCCTTCTAATCAAGTAGCTCAAGCTGCTCCAGAAATAAAAAGAGATTCAACTGTTGTAAGGACAGGAGATTATTCTGGATTAATTGATCAGATAATAGCAAGTGCAACTGAGAATATAGGTATTAGATATAGATCAGGCGGAACAACAAAAGCAGGTTTCGACTGTTCGGGATTAATGTTCTGTACTTTTGGTAATTTTGATATTAAATTGCCGAGAAGCTCAATAGAGCAATCTCGAATAGGAACAAAAGTTGCTTCAGATGAGGCTCAAAAAGGCGATTTGATTTTCTTTAGAACCAACGGCAGACGTCATATAAATCATGTAGGTATGGTTGTTGAAAATGTTGATGGTGAGATTAAATTTGTACATTCATCAACTCATGGCGGGGTTATGATTTCTTCGACAAAAGAACCATATTATACAAGAGCTTTTTCTCAAGTAAATCGCGTTTTAAATTAAGCTTCTAGAAAAGCATTTTTCAATATTTCTAATCTAAAAGGTTTGGTCCAAAAGTCAGACACATATTTGTTCTCTTTGACTTTTTTAATTTCATCGATATCTAAAGTCGAAGAAAGCACGAAAATTTCGGTTCTTTCTTTTAAATTTTCTGGTAATCTGTCAAATTCTTCCAAAAATTCAAAACCATTCATAATAGGCATTTGAATGTCTAAAAGAATAATCAAAGTGTTTTGAGGCTGATGCTTTAGTATCCAATTAATTCCTTCTCGTCCGTTATTAGCTATGTAGATAGGATTAATGTCGAGCCCTTTTTTAAGTAATTTTTTAGTGACAAATTGATCAATCAAATTGTCTTCTATAATTATAAATTGAGATTTATACGGCATATGAACTTGGTATTGTTACTATAAATTTACTTCCAACACTGCTTTCTGAAAAAACAGAAATATCTCCTTTGATATTTTCAACAGCTTCTTTTACAATATATAGGCCTAATCCTGAACCTTTATTTTTGTTTGTTCCAAAATACATATCAAAAATATTGGCTTTATGATCGTCATGAATTCCAATTCCGTTATCTGTTACTTCAATTTTATTTAAGCCTTCGCTAAAATAGGTTCTTATGGTGATAAACATTTCTTGTTTGCTGCAATCTGCATACTTTATAGCATTCGAGAGTAGGTTGTTGATGATTATTTTTAAACGAAGACCGTCACTTTCAATCTGATCTACTAAAAGTTCTTGCGTGAATTTAATTTTGTTTGCATTTTCAATATGCATTAATTGAAGGATGGCTTCATTGCACAACTCTTTCAGGCTTACGGGTTCCAAGATTATCTCTTTTCTTTTGTTTTTAGAATAATCAATAATGTCGCTAATAAATTGATCCTGCCTTTCAAGACTTTGATGCATCATTTCTAAATAGTTCCGAACCTGTTGTGCATCGTCCTCCAATGCTGTTATTTCGATAAGGCCTTTTAAAGAAGTAATTGGAGATCTCAAGTCGTGAGAGGCACTGTAAACAAATCGATCCAATTCGCGATTTACAATAATCAGATTTTCATTTTTCACTTCCGTTTCTTTCTTCGAAATCAGTAGTCTTTTGACCATTATCGAATAATAAAGACAAACGCTGCAGATTATAACCAGAATAAAAAAGATGTTTGTAATAATTAGTAAATCCTTTATTTTTCGGGTTCCTTCACCAAGCGTATTAGAAAAATTACGTTGGTTAATGGTTAATTGGTCACTTATTGAGCTAATTTGCTTTAAGTGTTTTTTCTGATCTGTTGAGGTTAAAATATTATGTTCGATTTTTGCATTAATCTGCTGGCCGATAACAAATAAATCAAAGATTAATTTGTCTCCTTCTCCCCATTCTTTTATGGCTTTAGATAAAAAGCTGACATTTTTAAAATTTTCGAATAGCCAGATAAGATCATCTAGATCATCTTCGTGATTTCGGCCAATTAAAAATCCATTGCGAGCAACTTTATTGTCTCCAGCTTTCAAAAGGGTGATTCTTGCAATACCATCTCCTTGCGGTACTTTTAATTCTTCAAGAAACAATTTCCATTGTGTATGGTTTTTGGTGAATAAATAGGTAATTAAATGTCTTGATGCATCTTTTTGTCCTTTCGAATAATGTGATTCCCCGTTTACATAAGCTCTATTAGCAGATAAGATTTTAATTGTAAAAAAATTGATGCAGATTAGCAATGCACACGAAATAAAAACGATTAAAATAAGGATGAAAACATTTGGGAAACGAAAGTTTTTTAAAGCTTGCAGTTTAGACATAATCTTAAAATTAGTAGGTTAATGAAAAAGTGCCTTTTGCGTTTTTTGTCAGTATGAATAAATAATTATTTGGGGAAATTAATCTATATTTAACATTAAACACTTGTTAAGGTATTTTGCTCTTTATAAATGCTTTTGTAATGATTATCTCAAATATAGTAAAATTTATCTTATGGTTTTAAGAAAAAAAAAAGATACGAAACAAAAATATTTCCATTCTAAATAATTTTGTTTAAGTATTTGGCGGTTAATTCGTTGTGCTTTTTTGAAGGCTTTTTTATTGGAATATTGTTGAAAGAAAGCAACTTTTGATTTCAATTTTGAAGTGAAAAAACGAATTTATAAGCTATCAAAATAAACAAAAACAAGAATTGTTTTTGTTTAAAGATTAAAGGCTGACTCAGTGAATCGTCTTTTTAAAATTTAGCGTAAATAATCAATCGTCTAAATGCATAGATTGAAGGAACTGAAGGGAAATAAGCATCTATTCTTTTCTTAAATTCTGTTGTTGAAGCAGTAAATTCCTGCTCATTCAATCTTTCTTGATAAACAGTTAAGGCAGAACCCGAAATGAACTCAAAAAAGTCATCTTTTTTAGTAGAAATAATAGGATAAACTTTCTCATACAGAACCAAATCTGTACCGCCATTTTCGAAAAGGATTTTGGCATATTCATCTAAAGTCAATACTGGTGAAGGACGTGTCCAATTTTTAAGATACGATGTAAAGGGCTCTTCTTGCACCAATTGGAAAAGTATTTTATTGAGGATATTTTCATTTTGCTGTGGCATCTGAACCGCCAGCTGTCCGCCTGAATTAATGCGTGATATAATTTTTGGGAAAAGCTCATAATGATTATCAATCCATTGTAATGCGGCATTTGAAAAAATCAAATCCCATTTGGTTTCGTCAGCAATCTGTTCTAAAATGGTTTTATCTTTAAACTCAAGATTTTCTTGTATTGGAGCTTTCGTCAACATTTCAGCAGAATTATCGATACCCAAAACAAATGGATTGGTAAGTTTTTGATATAATTTTTGGGTAAGTTCACCCGTTCCACACCCCAGGTCTATAACTTTCAGATTGGGTTTGTCAACAATATGACTTGTAAGATCATGAAAAGGTTTAGAACGTTCTTCTTTAAATTCGTTGTATTTTTTTGGATCCCAAGTCATGATGCTGTTTTTATTTAAAATTAATGAAAAATTCTAATGCTTCAAAACCAAGGGAAAAAGATCGTTCTGTTGTTTTTCAATTTAAAATTGAAAAACTTATTTAAAGTTATTCTAATTCATGCCAAAGATGACCGCAACCGTTTTTGCATTCTGTATTTCTTCTTTCTTTATCTGTAATTTTAAATATCCAAAGTAAAGAGGTTATTACTTTTTTATTTTCATTTTCTGGCAGTGAAGCCAATTTATAGAAAGCAATTTTAGTGGAGAAACTTTTTAAGATTATAATTGGCGTGAAAGTTGGTTTTAGTGGAATACTATTTATTGCTCTTTGATACGCTTCTGAATTATAATCTGTTTTGTTTGGAATGGAATTGATAATATAGTTATGTAGAGTATTAAAAAGCTCTTTAAAACTGTACTCTTCTTCTAGCAAAATATGCAATCCAAGATGAAAATCTACTTTATCTTGAGCAATTTTGTTAATAAGCATTTCTATATCTTTCAATTCTTATTTCTTTTGAATTGACTTTCCAAATTCTATTCTCAAGCTGTCTTGAGTAAATAAGAGTCTTTTCTTTTGGCTCTCAGTTAATTCATTATTTAAAAATATTTGCTGTAAATCTCTTTGGATTTGCATATAATCACCAATATAACGTTCGTCTAATTGAGTATAAAATTGCTCAATAGCTTTGTTAGTTTTTTGAATTTTATGTTGCTTGAAGTTATTCTGTAATAGATAAATGATGAAGAAAAGAGTAATAAAAATTAATAATCTGAAAACTATTTTTTGGTTCATATTAATTGGTTTTAGCTGCCAAATATAAAAAAGATTTTTGTCTTGTTGTCGTTGTTTGCGTAAGGGATAGGAACGGCATCCTTTTATGGTGGGGTTCACCATAAAAGATACAGTGAATAGCCCGACCCGAAGGGATACGCCCAAACTATTTTTAATAAAGATTAGGGCTAAATCTTGCTAAATATGATCTTTTTTAAGAATTTATAGAATTTATAAATTAAAGATTATGATTTCCAAAAAAAGTATATCTTTAGCCAACCTAAACCAATAAAAATGCAAGAAAACGACCAAGAACATTTTAAAAGAGAACTCGGCCTCTTAGACGGAACCATGCTTGTGGTTGGCTCTATGATCGGATCCGGGATATTTATTGTAAGCGCCGATATAGCCCGACAAGTGGGCTCGGCGGGATGGCTTACATTGATCTGGCTTTTGTCTGGATTTATTACTGTTGTCGCAGCAGTTAGTTACGGCGAATTGAGTGCGATGTTCCCAAAAGCAGGAGGACAATATGTGTACCTGAAAGAAGCCTACAACAAGCTGATCGCCTTTTTATACGGCTGGAGTTTTTTTGCGGTTATTCAGACTGGAACTATCGCGGCAGTAGGAGTGGCTTTTTCAAAATTTGCAGCTTATTTGTATGAGCCGTTAAGTGATGAAAATATTCTTTACGAATTAGGCGCTTTTAAACTGAATGCAGCACAGCTAGTTTCGATTTTAACCATTATCATTCTGACTTTTATTAATAGTCGTGGAGTGAAAAACGGAAAAATTCTACAAACCGTTTTAACCATAATTAAAATTTTATCGCTTCTTGGGTTAGTCATTTTTGGATTAACGCTTGCCGCGAAAGCTTCTGTTTGGGATGCAAACTGGGCAGACGGATGGAGTACAAGAACATTTGACAAAGAAAGCGGTTCATGGCTTCCAATTAGCGGAACGGCTTTGATCTCTGGAATTTCGGCAGCAATGGTTGGATCATTGTTTTCTAGCGATGCTTGGAATGGTGTGACTTTTATCGCTGGTGAAATTAAAAATCCGAAGCGAAATGTTGGTCTTAGCCTGTTTCTAGGAACTTTTATTGTAACTTCTCTGTATGTTGTGACAAATCTGATGTATTTGGCTGTAATTCCGTTTGACGAAATTGCAACGGCAAAGTTTGATCGTGTTGCAGTTGTGGCTTCAGATTATATTTTTGGAAATATTGGGGCTTTGATTATCGCAATTATGATCATGATTTCGACTTTTGCCTGCAACAACGGATTAATTATGGCTGGAGCAAGAGTATATTATACAATGGCAAAAGATGGTTTGTTTTTCAAAAAAGCAGCTGTTTTAAATAGTTCGAGTGTTCCTGCTTGGGCACTTTGGGCGCAATGTGTTTGGGCCTCGGCTTTATGTCTAACAGGGAAGTATGGCGATTTATTAGATTTTGTAATTATCATTGTACTGATTTTTTACATTTTGACTATTTACGGAATTTTTATTCTAAGAAAAAAAATGCCACATGTAGAAAGACCTTATAAAGCTTTTGGATATCCGTTTTTGCCAATGGTATATATTATTGTAGCATCAGCAATTTGTGTTTCGTTATTAATTACAAAATTTTCAACCTGTGGCTGGGGAGTATTAATTATGTTAACTGGAATTCCAGTTTACTATTTAACCAAACCAAGCGAATAATATTTTCTATTTGAAGTTGGAAAATTACTTAATAAAAAAGCATCTTGATTTTCAAGATGCTTTTTTATTAAGGTATGTACGGTTTACTAATTGGATAAATCGTTATTAATTTTTTCTTCTGTTGGCCTTAGAAAAAGAAGATAGATAATGAGAAGAATTCCAAATAGTATAAAATCGGGTTTCAGAAATAAAATAATAAAAGCAGCGCCTTCCAAAACTGCCCATCGCATAATTGAAGCTGTTTGATAGATAGGCAATTTGTCTTCAAGTTTTAGCTTTGGGTCAATCTGTTTTAATTGTGCTTTAAATAATATGCTACTCAAAACAAAAGCTAGAACAGGAATTGCAAGATATATTATGGAAGCAGAATCGACAGTTGGAACTTGTAGTGTTTCTAGCGAAATATCGCCCACAATAAAATAAGCGATAATGGTTCCTGCGCAAATGCCAAGATGGATAATTTGTAAAGCTTTGATTTTTTCGGTCATAATTTGGTTTAGATTTGAGGTTGATCATGCAATTTAAGATTAATTCTTTTTAAATGAATGATTTATGTTTGAGTTTTACTAAACTGCTAAGTTTGCAAACAAAAAAAAGACACTATAATTAGTGTCTTTTAAATGTAAATAATCGTCGAAAACTCTAGTTATATGGTAACTGGTTCATCAACAGATTTTATAGTTGAATTAATAATAGACAAAGTAAGCGGATCGGTTTCTCCAGAGAAGAAAGCGTCCAAAATTTCCTGAAATATCGGATTTGCATTTTCAACCAAAGAAAACAAAGTCATACATGAACGCAATTTTCGAGCATCTAAATCTCCTAAAATTCCGTCAGCCGATTTCATTTTAAAAGTCAAAAACAACTCTGAAATTTCAATTAAATGTTTTCCCAAAATTGGATGCTCCAAATAATCTGTAGCTTCTTTTAAATCATTAATGGCATAAAGATTTGCAGTATCGCTTTTTCCTAAGCCTTTTATTTGCGGGAAAATGAACCACATCCAGTGTGTTTCTTTTTTCCCTTTACTGATTTCAGAAAGAGCGGTAAGATAAAGTTTGTTCTGTGCGTCTAAGAAACGCGCTAAATCATTGTTCGAATAAGCCATTACGGTATTGTATTTTAAAAAAGGTTGCAAAAATAGTAAAAAAGATAGGTTTTGCCTAGTAAAAGGTTCATATAGTGCATGTTTTAACTTTTTAAAGAAGGAATATCTTACGTTGTTTTGAGTAAAAATTGCTTCTTTTTAAAGATTCAATGCTATAAAAATCAAAGATTTCGATTGGTTCTTCTAAAGGTAAGATTGATCCTTGGCAAAACATCACGAGCCGTTTTTGGAACTTGATGTTGCCAAAAACTATTAGTAGTTCCAGCCATCAATAAAAAAGATCCATGATGAAGCGGAATCTCAATTGGAGGAATTTCTTTTCTGAATTTATGGCGAAGTTTAAACATTCTCGTTTCTCCAAAAGTAACGGAAGCAATAATAGGATTTGGTCCGGTATTATGTTCTTTGTCGCTATGCCAACCTACGCCATCATTTCCGTCTCGGTATAAATTCAATAATACGGTATTAAAATCAAGCTGTGTTTCTTTTTCTACACGGCCTCTAATTTTTAACAATTCATAAGTCCAATCTGGTCCGTTTGGATCTGCGCCAGGATTATCTTTATCTTCATACCAAGAAATCATTCGCGGAACGGTATAAGTTTTATCATAAATTTCCATTTCATATTCTCTCCATTTGGTTTTGCGAAGTATTCTTTCGTAAAAAGCATCAGATTCTTCTTTGGTGAAAAAGTTATCGATTAAAATTAATTCAGAATCTGGAATGTCAAATACTTTTTTCCCTCCCAAACCTGTAGTAAATAATTCGGTGTCGCTAAATAGTGTCATAATTCAGATTTTAGTTTTACAGCTCTATTTTTTATTGGTTTAGGAAATGAAAAGTTGTTTGTTAAAGAATATTTTTCTCGGATGTTTTTCTGCGTAAGCAAAAATTAACTGTTCAATATATTGATTGCTTTTATAAGGGGTAACATAATTTTTTACTTCATCAGAATCGTTGATGGCAACATCTCTCGGAATGTATCCCATTCCATGAAAATGACCATTTTCGATCCAAATGCAGCTTCTTTCGTCTCTAGAACGTCCTTTGTCTATAATGGCAAAACTTGGTCTGTTATTCAATAAAAATTCAATAGCATTGTCAACTTGTTCGTTATGAAATGAAACGTCTGGTAAATCTTTGGTTTCATTATTTTGGAAAAATTCGCCTTCTTCGGGTCTTGTATATTTGCAAAAACGATGATCGATTTCAAAATGCTCGGCTAGAGTTCGCAATAAATTAATGCCATCGTATTGGCTATTAAACTCATGAATACAAGTCTGAAATTTACTCAATTTACCAACTGCCAAATATTTATAGCCGTTTCGAGCTTCGTATTGATAAATGCCAAATTTGGCTTCAAAACGTTTTAAGGCTCTATTATAAGTGGGCCAAAGTTTTTTGATTTCCGTACATTCTAAAAGAAGCGCCATGAGTTCGGTAGCGCAGACTTCAAAAGAAATTCCGTGAATATCTCTTAAAAAATGCTGTCTTTGCGGTTTGATATTGTTTCCTGTAAAATGAGAAGTGACACGCTTTTTTAAGTTGATTGCTTTTCCAACATAAATCACTTTTTTTGCCTGATTATAAAAATAATAGACTCCTGGTTTGTCAGGTAAATTATTAAAATCTTCTTGTGGTAAATTGGGTGGCAAACGCTGATCTTGCGCTGTTTTCTTGATCATTTTATCAATTTCTCCAGCATCGTCCCATTCCAATAAAAGCGAAAATAAAAGAGCAGTCGCATCGGCATCTCCGCCGGCACGGTGTCTGTTTTCTAAAGATATATTTAAAGAATTGCACAGATTTCCTAAACTATACGAACCCAGTCCAGGTTTGATTTTTCGAGCTGCACGAACTGTACAAAGCTTTTTTGCCGACCATTTAAAACCAGCCTGCTCCAGTTGATGATGAACGAACGAATAATCAAAGTTCACGTTGTGCGCAACAAAAACACGATCGGTAAGCATTTCCAAAACTTTCTCTGAAATATCATCAAAAATGGGCGCATTGGCTACCATTTCATTGTTAATTCCTGTCAATCCAAAAATAGAAGGAGGTATGTCCTGTTCAGGATTTACAAGTGTTTCATAACGATCCAATACATTTGTACCGTCATGAATAATAATGGCAATTTCTGTAATACGGCTTCCACTGGCATTTCCGCCTGTGGTTTCAATATCGACTATGGCATATTCTTGCTTCTTCATTTGTGTATAACGTAAGTTGTTCTTTAGTTATTTTTTTTTAGTGTTCAGTGTTCAGAATTTAGTGTTCAGTTTTCAGTCACAATGTTCAGTATTCTGAATACCGTGACTTCATGTCCTTACGGATAAGGCTTATATCTTCTTTCTTCATTATGTGTATAACTTAAGTTGTTCTTTAGTTATTTCTATTTTTTAATCTCGCAAAGTCGCAAAAGCGCAAAGCATTTTCTTTTTTAAGTTTTTTAAATTAAACTTTGCGCTTTTGCGTCTTTGCGAGCAATTTTTGGCGTTTAGTAAAAATTAGTATTCAGTCAAAAATGTTCAGTATTCTGAATACCGCGACTGAAAACTGAGACTGTGACTGAACACTAAATTCTGAACACTGAAGACTAAAACTTCATTCGATGTCTCGGAAGATTAATTTCATGTCCTTGCGGATAAGGCGCTCGATGCGTTAAACTAACATCTTCCTTTATCTGATTTTGTGTTTTGTATTGATCTTTAGAATCCATATATCGTGGATCTGGAATAAAAGGCATTTTGGCCATTTTGAGAATCGTAATGGTCGGAAAATGATAGTCGACCTCAACATTTCCTAACAAAAGATAACAGCCTCCACCCTGAAAAGGATGTTTTGCAAGACTATCTGGAAAATGTGCCGTATCAAAATAAGTGCCTTCATGATCGATCCAAGTTCCAAAATACATCGAACCTTTTTTGGTCGGGACGTGTTTTCTGGAAATGAGATAGGCCAGCATTCTAACTTGTTTTTTATGGTATTTTACTAAATCTTTTGCCATAATATCGCCTCTATGTTTGGTTTGTAAAAGATCGAAAACCGTACAAGAAACAGGAAAACTCAGCAATTCGATTTCATCAAAAGCATCTTCAAAAATAGAACGTTCCAAAACAGGTAATTTGAATTCTTTTACCGGTTCTTGCAAAAGCATCAAATTTCGATTTTCGGGTTTAAAATTGTTTAAAAGCAAACTCGCACTAATCAAAAGCTGATTTTTTGTTTTTCCTGTAAAGCGAAAAGCACCAATAAAAATGAGAACTTTAACGCCTTCAATTCCAATTGGAATGCGATTGATGAAATTTTCCAGAGAAAGATAATCGCCGTTTTTCTCTCTTTCTGATGCTATTAAATTCGCAATTTTAGATTCTAAACTCTGCAAGTGCATAAACCCTAAATAAATATCGGTTCCGTACAAAGTCGTTTGATATTCGCTTTTATTCACACACGGATTATGGACAGTTCCGCCCGACATTCTAGCTTCGTGTACATAAACTTCGGTTCTATAAAATCCGCCTTGGTTATTGATTACCGCTGTCATAAATTCTACAGGATAATTAACTTTCAAATACAAACTCTGATAGCTCTCAACGGCATAAGAAGCCGAGTGCGCCTTGCAGAAAGAATAGCCCGCAAAAGATTCAATCTGGCGGTAAATTTCCTGACTCAAAGCTTCTGGATGCCCTTTTTGCGCGCAGCTTGCAAAGAAATTATCTTTTACTTTCTGAAGTGCTTCTAGAGATCTTCCTTTTCCTGACATGGCGCGACGAAGAATATCACCATCAGGAGCAGGAAGTCCGCCGTAATGCTGGGCAATTTTTATCACATCTTCCTGATACACCATAATGCCATATGTTTCGCCAAGATGTTCTCTAAAAACCTCATGAAAATATTCAAACTGATTTGGATTATTATGACGAAAAATATACTCTTTCATCATTCCAGATTGTGCAACTCCAGGACGAATAATAGACGAAGCCGCCACCAGAATTTTATAATTATCACAATTCAATCGGCGTAATAACCCGCGCATCGCAGGGCTTTCGATATAAAAACAGCCAATTGTGTCTCCTTTTGCCAAATAAGAATTGCAAACCGCTTCATCTTTAGAAATAGAAGTATTGCGAATGTCTACTTTTATACCTCTATTTTTTTCAATCAATTTTACGCTATCATCAATATGTCCGATACCACGCTGGCTTAGAATATCGAATTTGTCAAAACCGATTTCTTCGGCAATATGCATGTCAAAAAGTACAATTGGAAAACCTTTTGGAGGCATTTCCAAAGGAGTATAATTGGTAATTGGTTCTTCAGAAATCAGAATTCCACACGCATGCATGCTTCGTTGATTGGGATATTTTCCCATCATTTGTCCATATTCCTGAACCAATTTTACAATTTTATTGGTTGGATGAAGTTCTTCCGGATTTTTTGCCAAAAGATCTAATTCTTCTTTAGGAAGACCGAAAACTTTTCCAACTTCTCTAAAAATAGATCTGTATTTAAATTCGACATTCGTTCCACAAAAAGCAACGTGATCTTTACCGTATTTTCTGAAGATATATTCTAAAATTACATTACGTTCCTGCCAGCTCCAATCGATATCAAAATCAGGTGGTGTTTTACGATTTAGATTTAAAAAACGTTCAAAATAGAGATCGAGTTCAATAGGGCAGATATCGGTAATTCCGAGACAATAGGCAATGATACTGTTGGCACCGCTTCCGCGACCAATGTGCATAAAACCTTGACTATTGCTATATTGAATAATATCCCAAGTAATTAAAAAATAACCACTGAATTCTAATTCGTCAATAACTTTTAATTCTTTTTCTACACGAGCTTTTGCTTCAATATTTTCGTTTCCGTAACGTTTTTCAAATCCTTCCCAAGCCAATTCGGTCAGTTTTTCTAAATCTTTTTGACGGTTTTCTGTATAGAATTTTTTATTTCTTTTAGCTGAAAAATCATATTGAAAATTACAATCGTCAATGATGCGCTGTGTATTTAAAATGATTTCAGGATATTTTTCATAGAATGGTAGAATCGATTCTACAGGTTTCATCACATCAGAAACTTTGCAATAATCAGCTTCCGTAAGTTTCGATAAAATAATATTCGTATCAATAGCACGAAGCACTTTATGCAGGTTGTATTCTTTTTTACTTCTAAAAGTTACAGGCTGTAAAATCACCATTTTGGAGATTTTATTTTTATGTTTTGAAGTCAAAAGACTTGAAACTTCTTCAGGGCGAACTCCGATAAATTCATTTTCAAAAAGCGTTTCTGGAGCATTTTCTAAAGTATAGATCACAAAAACCGATTTGAATTTTGGAGCACGTAAAGGCAAAGTTTCTCCGCTGAAATTATGGTCAGTTAAGAATCTGTTCATTTCTGCTAAACCTTCTGTATTTTGCGCCAGACCAATATATCGGAATTCATGATTGCATCGAAATTCCATTCCAATCAAAGGTTTGATTTCTTTTTCCTGACACGCTTTTATAAAATCGTAAATTCCGGTAACGGTATTTATATCCGTCAATGCCATTGATTTTACTCCATGCAAAACAGCTTCGGCAATCAAATCCTTAAGCGGAATCGTGCCGTAGCGCAGAGAATGATAAGAATGACAATTGAGATACATTATTTCTTACGTTTTAAAATTTCGTCTTTAGTATTTGGTTTAAAATGAGCTCCGGCACAGCGCATTACGGCATCAAAACCATAACGGCTTTTCATTTTATCCATCGCTTCATAAAGTGAAAGCATTTCCTGAGTGTCTTCAAAAAGATCAATTTGATACGTTCCGCGCACCAATCCGCTGAAGCGAACGCCAATTAGACGCAGACGCATACGACGCTGATACACTTTTTCAAAAAGTTCCATTACATTTTTAGTCAAAATATGATCGGCTGAAGTATAAGCAACTCGGCATTGTTTGGTTTCGGTATCAAAATTGGCATAACGAATTTTAACTGTAACTGTTGAAGTCAGCCATTGTTCTGAACGCAATTGAAAAGCCAGTTTTTCGACCATTCCCAAAAGCACTCTTTTGAGTTTTGCAATATCAATGGTATCTTGAGAAAAAGTATGTTCTGTAGAAATAGATTTTCTTTCGCTATATGGTTCTACAGGTGTATGATCGATTCCGTTCGCTTTTTTCCAAATATCAAGGCCGTTTTTTCCAATCATTTGCTGTAAAACCTCAGCAGGCATTTCGGCCAAAGTCTGAATTTTACGAACACCAATTCGGGACAAGAGTTGGAAAGTTACGGTTCCGACCATTGGTATTTTCTGAATCGAAAGCGGATTCAAAAAAGTCTGTACCTTATGTTCTGGAATTTCAAGATTTCCTACCGGTTTACCTTCGCCTGTAGCGATTTTAGAAACGGTTTTGTTGATCGATAACGAAAAACTGATCGGAAGTCCAGTTTCCTTAATTACCTTTTGTGCCAATTCATCTGTCCATTTATAGCTTCCATGAAATTTATCCATTCCCGTAATATCCAGATAAAATTCGTCGACACTTGCTTTTTCTAAAACAGGTGCTTTTTCTTGGAGAATCTCTGTGACATCGTGAGATAATCGCGAATACAATTCCATATCTCCTTTCATGACTTTTGCCTGTGGGCAAAGTTTCATTGCCATTGCAATAGGCATTGCAGAACGTACACCAAATTTGCGGGCTTCATACGAACAAGAAGCCACAACGCCACGATCGCCTCCGCCAATAATAAGCGGAATATCATTAAGTTCAGAATTGGTGAGTCGTTCGCAGGATACAAAAAAGGTATCCAAATCCATATGTACAATTGCCCGTGCCATTTTTCCTTATTGTTTTTGTATGAAACAAAATTAGTACAGGTGGTAACATTTTTTTGTATATTTGCTGTTCCAAATTATAACAAATTTATTATGTCCTTATTTTCAGACAACATCAGAGCGTTAAGGGTTAAGCATAAAATATCACAGGAGAAATTAGCTGAAAACCTTAGTATTACAAGAGGAAGATACGTGAAATACGAAGACGGAACTTCGGAAGCACCGTATGATATTCTAAAGAAGATTGCATTATATTTTCACATGAGTATTGACTTGATATTATCTGTCGATATCCGTAAAATTGATGTGCAAAATTTGATAAAACTGGAAGGCAATCGACTTATTTTGCCCATTCAAGTGGATAGTTTTGGAGAAAATTTTATTGAAATTGTATCTCAAAAAGCAAAAGCAGGATATTTGAACGGATATGCTGATCCTGAATATATTGAAAGTTTACAGCAAATTACACTTCCGTTTTTAGGACCTGGAAAACATCGCGGATTTCCCGTTGAAGGCGATTCAATGCCTCCACACGAAGACGGTTCTATCATTATTGGCCGTTATGTAGAAAAACTAGGAGAGGTGATGGATGGTAAAACCTATATTCTGATTACTAAAAATGAAGGAATGGTGTATAAGCGTCTGAATAAAAACAAAAAGAACTCTTTGGTTTTAGAATCCGATAATAGCTTTTATCCGAATTATGAAGTGAAAGCTTCTGATATTTTGGAGATTTGGGAATACGAATGTAATATTGGCCGTTCGGATAAAAAACAAGAAATGACAGAAACCGGAGCAATGAAAGATTTGCTTTTAGAATTGAAACGTGAAGTTCGAGAGATTAAGAATAACACTTCGAATACCTAGAGGTTCTATAGAAATTAAGAGTAATGATATTTATTGTTTATACAGGCACAGTGAGTTTTATAACAAGAACAGAATTAACACTTGCAGAATGGGATAAACGATTTCACAAGTTTCTAAGAGTTATTGGTTTTATTAGTGATGAAGAATTTCTGGACGAACTCCGATTTTTATATCGTGTTGACGATAAGACTGTTGAAGAGATTAATGAAATAATCAGTAAAAAGAGTTTTATCAGTATTCGAATTACAAACAAAGCTTTTGAAGGTTTTAGATATGCTGAAAATTATTTAGATTTTACAGCTATAGAAGGACAGATTTTGTATTTTGAAGATTGGAATTTTATATTTCGAGTGTTTAATGAAGAATATTTTCTGTGGTGCTTTTTAGGCGGAATAGCAGATGTTCAAAGAGAAATTAAATTAAGCGAAGAGGATATCAAAAGATATAAAGAAATTGGTTTAGCACAAATAGATTATTTGATTGATAATTTACAGAAAAAGGATTCAATCGAATATGAAAAAGCAATTGTCGAAAATAGAAAATTACTTTAAACCGATATTTTAAATGAACATCCAAAAAGCCAAAATCGAAGATCATATCCGTTTAACGGAAATCACCAAAAAGTCAAAAGCGTATTGGGGATATTCGGATGAGCAAATGGAGAAATGGAGTAAAAGTCTAACGATCACGATAGATTATATCGAAACAAATCCTGCTTTTAATTTGGTTGATGAGAATCAGATTGTTGGTTATTATTCTTATTTAAGATTAGAAAGTAATCAGGTAAAATTGGATAACTTATTTATTTTACCTGAATATATAGGAAAAGGATTTGGTTCTTTTCTAATGAATGATTTTTTGGAAAGAATGCGAAATGAAAAATGCCAGAAAATCATTTTAGATTCAGAACCAAATGCCGAACAATTTTACCAGAAAATCGGATTTACAAAAATCGGCGAATTTGAAACTTCCATAAAAAATAGATTTATGCCGATTATGGAAATGAATCTTTAATTCTGGAGTTTATTTTAAATCAATTTTCAGTTGCATTTCATTTTTCATATGCAATAATGCTTCAGCATTTCCCATGGCATCATCAACGGGATTATGCGTATGTTCCGTTTTTCGAAGATGTTTCCATTGAGCGAAAGTATCATTTACTAAACCACAGTATAAATCACCTATTCTTCTTGATGAATATCCAAAAGGATTTCTATTCAAAAAATGATGAAAATACCAGCAAATGAACATCCAGTCAAAACCATTATTATCGCTAATAAATATTGGCCTTCCTTTTGAATTTTCTTTTATCCATTCTTCAAAATTTAGCATTACCTCTTTTGGATCATCAAATTCTAAAGTTGTTTATCTGTCGAAACCTGAAATTGCTAAAGCTTGCGGATCAAACTTATCAGAAATAGGTTTTAATTTTCCATAAAAAGTTTTATCTAACTTTTCATTTACAAGCACAGCACCAAAGCATATCATGGAATAATCTCCAGGAATTGGTCCGTCTGATTCTATGTCTACAACTATATAACTCATTTAATTTTTGATTTGTTTTTCTAACAAACTTAAAATATTAAATAAAGAATAATAGCATTTTATGACAAATTATAAATTAAAAAACCTTCGCAAATCCCAAACCATATTGCTGTCCATTATAAAAGGGCATTATCATAGAAGTAGATTTATTTTCGGCTGATGATTTGAACAATTTTTTAGTGATATACGGATTAATCCAATAAGCAATTTTGGTACTCAAAATCCCGATTCCAGCTCCGGCAGCGACGTCTGTTAGCCAATGGCGGTTGTTGTAAATTCTGAACAGGCCAGTTCCTGTTGCAACGGCGTAACCTGCAATTCCGTACCAAATTGATTTGTCTTTGTATTCTTGATACAAAAATTCGGCACCCATAAATGCAGTTGCAGTATGTCCAGAAGGGAAGGAGTTGTTTGAACTTCCGTCGGGCCTTTCTACATGTGAAATTGATTTTAAACCTAAAACCGTTGTAGCCATAATGGCATACGAAGTCACCAATATCACAGAGCGGTCACGCATATTGTTTTTGCCTTTTACGCCAAAAGCATTCAACGCATACACCGATGCAGCAGGCGCATACTGAGAAAAATCATCAATTGTAACTTTCTCGTCAATGTCTTCAGTAACTTCTTTTTTGATTTGTGAATTGAAGCTTAACAGCTGATCGCTTTCAAGTCCAATAACACCATACCCAATTAATACACCAGGAATAATCAATTGTTTGTAATTGAATTTTAGCTGATGCGAAGTACTGTCAATTTTTGTAATCGAATCGTTTTGCTGTGCATTCGCAGAAAATAATCCGAACAGGAATACAAGGGAAATCGTTTTGAGGAACATTGTTTTTGTCGTTATATTGTACAAAATTAACGAATGTTCGACGCAGGTATTTTGGGCTTAATTGAACCTTAAGGGAATATTAATTTGTTGGTTTTAAATGAGGTAGTTGAATTAAGATTGGCTTATTTTTTATTATTCTGAGTGTCACCCTGAGCGAAGTCGAAGGGCTTTACAGTACAAAAGGTCTTCGACTTCGCTCATACTGACAGATGCAATAAATTGATACAAATAATTAAATTTAGACAAAGCCATTAAAAATCCTTTTAATCTGTGCAATCTGTGGCTTAAAAAAACTTTGCGACTTAGTGTCTTTGTGGCAAAAAAATCTAAACTTTCAACGAAAACCAAAATGTGCTTCCCAATCCTAAATTACTTTCTACGCCAACACTTCCGTTTTGGGCTTCAATAAATTCTTTGCTAATGGCTAATCCCAATCCGGTTCCAGATTTTTGACTTCCCGGAACTTGAAAATATTTATCAAAAACCCTGTCTTTATATCTTGCATCAATTCCTTTTCCGGTATCAATAACCTGAAAAAACATTTGATTATTTTCTTCTTTTAATTTAATAAGAATTGTGCTTTTTTCAGACGAATATCTAATGGCATTCGATAAATAATTAATTAAAACCCAGCCTGTTTTTTCAGCATCTGCTTTTACGTTTTTGAGATTTTCATTGGCATCAACAACTAATTGAATCTGTTTTTGATCTGCTTGAACTTTTACAGCTTCTACGGCATATTTCACAATTTCCTGTGGATTGCTTTTTCCAATATTCAACTGAATATTTCCAGTTTCCAATTGTGATAAATTCAGTAATTCACCTGTAATTTTCAACAAACGCTGACTGTCATCTTTTATACTTTCAACCAATTGTTTTTGGTCGTCGTTCATATTGCCCGTTTTAGCATTTTCAAGCAATTGAAGACTTAATTTTATAGAAGCAATTGGTGTTTTTAATTCGTGCGAAACGGTGGCAATAAAGTTCGTTTTAGCAAAATCCAATTCTTTAAAAAGTGTAATATTTCGAAGAATAATGACATCGCCAATATTGATTTCTTTTTCTTCGCCTGTTGGTGTTATCGTGATATTGTGAATCTCTTTTTCGAAATAACTTTCTTTTCCGTGAGCAAAAATTTTGAGAGCCTGTTTTTTAGGAGTTTCAGTTTCTTTCAGAATTAAAGAACGAATTAAATCATTGGAAACGGCTAATTTAGAAGCAGGTTTTCCAATAATATCTTCCGATTTTAGACCGATAATTTTCAGCGCTTCATCATTCACAAACAAAACAATTCCTTCGTTATCCAAACCAATAATAGGATCATTCATATTATTGATGAGGGTTTCTAGTCGTTTCTTTTCAAAAAGAAGTTTGTAAACATTGCTGTCATGATATTCTTCCAGCTTTTGCGCCATGGTATTGAATGATTTCGCAAGATCTCCAAATTCGCTGTGACTCGTAAAATGAACACGTTCGGAATAGTTTTTATTGGCAATTTCCTTAATACTCTGCGTTAATTCTCTAATCGGATTCGCAATATTATTGGGCAGATTAACCAATAGATTAAAAGCAATCAGAAAGCATAAAGTTCCCACAATGGCAATCGACAAATTGGCCGTTTCAGCCGAATGTTTAGCGATATCGCTTTTCTGTTTTATGGCGTCCAGATTCAGTTTCATAATCGCAAAAATATCCTGACGAATCTGAGCTTTTACAGATTCATCAGCATTGTTTTTGTCTAAAAGAGCAAAACTCGCTTTCAGTTTTTCAGTGGCTTGTTTTTCGCCTGGTTCTGTAATGTTTTGAGTCTGCTTTTCGAGATTTTCCTCAAAATTCTGAATCGTCTCTTTTGAACCCGATTTGATTCCGTCTAAAGCAAAAATCATATTTCGGGAATATTCCAACGTATTGTAATTTGATTTCAGAATATTCTCGGTGTCCTGCTTAATCAAAAAAACAGAATAAGCACTCACTAACGAGAGAATGATGATCATTAAAAATAACAATCCAACACCCAGATTCAATTTGGTTTTAATTCTCATGACGTTTATTTAAAAACAAGTTTTTTTATTTGAACCATTAAGATATTAAGGAAATTAAGCTTTTGAACTTAATGAAACTTACAAAGAGAAAATTAAGTATAGCCTTTATTTTCTTAATATCTTAATGGTTAGAAAAATTACGACAGTATTACAAGATCAACATTTGATAAAGACAGCTTGTTTAGCAAACGTCTGAAAATTGTTGTAGACAAAATTACTTTAAATAAATTCAAATGCGGTTTTCCGATGCATACAGTTGTAATTTGTTTTTCTTCTACGGTTGTCAAAATTGCATTGGCAATATTCGAATTTTCGAGTTTAATAACTTCGGCTCCTAGTTGCACGGCAAGTTTAAAGTTATTAATTAAATGTCTTTGTTTATCAAGTGCAATTCTTGTACTGCTTTCCCGCGGAGTTTCGACATACAAAACATACCAGCTTCCGTTATAATAGCTTGCCAAGCGAGCTGCTTTTCTAATTACAATTTTGGCCGTTTTATCATTACTGCTAATACAGGCCAAAAGTTTCTCATGTCGTAAAGCATGCAGATTCGGTACTTCGCTTTCTACTTTTCGAACCACTTGACTTGCTACTTCTTTCAAAGCCAATTCACGCAATTGCAGAATCTGTTCCGATTTAAAAAAGTTCGTTAAAGCCGTCTGAATTTTATCCGGAGTATAAATTTTTCCTTCTTTCAAGCGCGCAATTAAATCTTCTGATGTTAAATCGATATTCACTACTTCATCTGCCAATCGTAAAACATTATCTGGAATGCGTTCCTGAACATCAATGTTGGTAATCCTTTTTACATCTTCATTTAAACTCTCAATATGCTGAATATTCACTGCTGAAATCACATTAATTCCAGCTTCCAGAATTTCTAAAACATCCTGCCAGCGTTTTTCATTTTTGCTTCCTTCAACGTTTGTATGTGCCAATTCATCAACAATAACCACTTCTGGTCTAAGGTTGATGATAGCCTGAACGTCGAGTTCTTCGAGTTCTTTTCCTTTATAAAAAATAGTCCGCCTCGGAATAATCGGAAGACCGGCAAGTAATTCATGCGTTTCCTTCCGCATGTGCGTTTCAATGTAGCCAATTTTTACATCGATTCCGTTTTTCAATAACGAATGCGCTTCCTGAAGCATACGAAAAGTTTTGCCCACACCGGCGCTCATTCCAATGTAGATTTTAAACTTCCCCTTTCGTGATTTCTGAATTAAATCGAGAAAGTGCTGTGCGTTATTATTTTCGTTTTCCATATTTTTTGGTTTAACCATTAAGAGATTAAGGAAGTTAAGCTTTTCTTAGTCTACAGAACATTAAGCTTAATGTTTTGTATTCTAGATTTAAATGAGGTGCTAAAACTTAATTTTCTTAATCTCTTAATGGTAAAAAATCTTTTAATGTTTAGAAAGAAATCGCCAGCGAAGTCGTTACAAACGTATTCGTATCCGTTGGAAGATTTTCTTTGTTTGTGAAGATTTCGTCTTTACTCGAAAGATTTCTGGCTTCAATTCTAAACATAACATTATCAGTAACTAAGTAATCAAAGTTAGCTGAAAATCCGTATGTTTTAAAACCATTTGGCGTTTCAGTTGCGATAATTACACCTTTTTCGTCACTATAATATTCACCTCTTACTGCAAGCTGAATTTTATCAACTGGTTTGTATTGCAGAATCAAAACTGGTGAAAACCAAGTATCATATTTATTACTGCTTTTAGCCGATTGTTGAGATCCAATATCAAAACCAGCCGTTAGATTTATTTTTTCGGCCACTTTAAATTGTCCATAAAAATTATTGAAGTAACGCCATTTTTTGTCAATATCTGGCTGTTCATTTCCAACATACGTACTCCAGTTCAAAACCACTTTGTCCGATGGTTTGTAAGTTATTTGAGTTCCAAAAGCAGGGGTTTGATTCCCATCGATTTTCTGAATTCTCTGCCAACCGTTCAAATACATCGCTGCCAAGTACCATTTTCCAGATTCAGAAGTATAACCAATTTTGACTCCCGCTTCATAATAAGGCGAATTCTCAGCCAAAATACTTCTCGTTAAAGTCTGGCAGTCTTTTCCAATTGCACTCTCAAAACCAATGTGAGCAGGCATAATCCCTGCATCAATCCATAAATTATGACTTTTCGAAATTTTCACACCCACATTTGCCTCGTAGATATTTTTCAGCAAACCTTGTTCAGCCGACATATTATATTCAGCATACGTTCCGGCCATTAAGGCAAAGTTTCCACGAACATTTTCTTTCGTATAATTTACTTTTGCCAAACCTAAATTAATGTTGACTTCATTGCTTTTATTAAAGTTATAAAAAAAGCTGGGACGAGTATGATTCTCAGGTTTCCCAAAATCGTAGCTATAATAAGTTTCTACATATCCTGAAAACGTCAACGGACTTTTAGATTCTTCTTGCGCATGTAAATTGCTAAAACCAAAAGCGATTAAAGCAGTAAGTATTATTTTTTTCATTTTTGTGGTATTCAATTATTTATTAGTAGATTTTTTAGGAGCTAATCCCGCTATCCGTTTCAATCTTTTGTGCCGAACCCCGGCACAAAAGGATTTTCACTACTATCGGGGCTAGGGCATTTGGGGTAAAAAAGGCGTTTCCGTTACCTGCAAGGTTTTTGAAACTTTGTAGGTATTTAATTTTAAAGATTATTTTTTATCGCTTAGTTTGTCATTTCGACGAAGGAGAAATCACACTAGAAACTCCGGACAGTTAATCGCCAATCTTTGTCGAGCTGCTTGCGGAGATTCCTCGTTCCTCGGAATGACAAACGGTGTGGTCACTGTACAATAATTTCTAATACGTCTATCATACCTGCAAGGTTTTCAAAACCTTGCAAGAGAAAAACTTAGAATCTCAGTATCTTAGAACCTTAGCATCTTAGAGCTTTAGCGAAGCTGATCCAAAGCCACATTCAATTCCAAAACATTCACTGTTTCTGGACCAACGACAGCCGAATTAATTTTAGATTCCACCAAAGATTTCACTTTCGCTTCACCCAGTTTTCGTTCTTTGGCAATTCGTTTAACCTGAATCAAAGCGCCTTGCGGAGAAATATTCGGATCTAAACCGCTTCCTGAAGCTGTAACCATATCAGCTGGAATATCAGTTTTTTTCAAGTAAGGATGAACCAGTAAAAGTGTGTCAATTCTTTTTTGAACCAAAGCCAGATAATCAGCGTTGCTTGGACCTTTGTTGCTTCCGGCACTTCCTGCCGCGTTATAATCAACAGCCGAAGGTCTTCCCCAGAAATAATTCGACTTATCGAATTTCTGACCGATTTTTTGGTAACCAACGACTTTTCCGTTAACCAAAATCGTTTCTCCTTTTCCTTGATTTGGAGCAATTTGTGCAATTCCGTAAATAGCAAGGGGATAAATAACTGCGAATAAGATTAATGTAACCACAGTAAGTTTTATTATAGAAAATAGATTTTTCATTTTTTTAAAGTTTCTAAGAGACTAAGTCTCTAAGTTTCTAAGTTTTTTTAATTGTGATAAATAAGTTTTAAAAGATTCTAAGAAAAAAAACTTAGAATCTTAGCAACTTAGCGCCTTAGCATCTTACATAAATAATGCTACTAGCAAATCAATTACTTTAATTCCGATAAAAGGAACAATCAATCCGCCAAGTCCATAAATTAAAAGGTTTCTTTTTAAGATCGCACTTGCCCCAATTGGTCGATAATCAACACCTTTCAGCGCAAGCGGAATCAATATCGGAATGATAATCGCATTGAAAATTACCGCTGATAAAATCGCACTTTCAGGACTGTGCAAATGCATGATATTTAAACCTTGCAGCGCAGGAATCGCAGTAATAAAAAGAGCAGGAACAATAGCAAAATATTTCGCAACGTCATTTGCAATAGAAAAAGTAGTTAAAGTGCCTCGAGTCATTAAAAGCTGTTTTCCAATTTCAACAATTTCAATTAGTTTCGTTGGGTCATTGTCAAGATCGACCATGTTTCCTGCTTCTTTTGCGGCTTGAGTTCCGCTGTTCATCGCAACACCCACATTCGCCTGGGCAAGGGCAGGAGCATCATTTGTTCCGTCACCCATCATGGCAACCAATCTTCCTTCAGCCTGTTCTTTTCTAATGTAGTTCATTTTATCCTCAGGCTTAGCTTCGGCAATAAAATCATCAACACCAGCTGCTTCGGCAATAAATTTAGCTGTAAGCGGATTATCTCCTGTAACCATAACCGTTTTGATTCCCATTCTTCGCAAACGTTCAAAACGTTCTTTCATTCCGGTTTTAATAATATCCTGAAGTTCGATAACACCTTGAACTTCATTGTTTTTGATTACTACTAATGGAGTTCCTCCGTTAGACGAAATGGTGATTACTTGTTGTGCAGTATCTTCTGGGAAAGAATTTCCGGCTTGCTGTGCAATGTTTTTTGCAGCGTCTTGTGCACCTTTTCGAATGTTAGTTCCGTCTTTTAATACTACTCCAGAAGTTCTGGTTTCAGCAGTAAATTTTATACTGTGTGAGATGTTTTCTGTAAAAAGTGAAATGTCTGACTGCATCTTACTATTTACATCTAACATTTTACCGAGTTCCAGAATGCTTTTCCCTTCTGGAGTATCATCTGCAAGCGAACTCAAAACAGCCGATTTTACAAAGTCATCAAAAGAAATTCCTTTTGTGGGATAAAAATTGGTTGCTTTTCGGTTTCCAATGGTAATAGTTCCGGTTTTATCCAAAAGTAAAACATCAATATCTCCAGCAGTTTCAACCGCTTTCCCCGATTTTGTAATTACGTTAGCTCGTAAAGCTCTGTCCATTCCCGCAATACCAATCGCAGAAAGCAGACCTCCAATGGTAGTTGGAATCAAACAAACGAACAAAGCAATGAAAGCCGCGATCGTGATGGGTGCGTTGGCATAGTCGGCAAACGGTTTTAGCGTGACGCACACAATCACGAAGATCAAAGTAAATGCGGCTAATAAAATGGTTAAGGCGATTTCGTTTGGTGTTTTCTGACGGCTCGCACCTTCAACCAAAGCAATCATTTTGTCTAAAAAGCTTTCGCCAGGTTCAGAAGTTACTTTTACTTTAATTTTATCAGATAATACTTTTGTTCCTCCGGTTACTGAAGATTTATCTCCGCCAGCTTCCCGAATAACAGGAGCACTTTCTCCGGTAATAGCACTTTCGTCGATTGTAGCCAGACCTTCGATAATTTCACCATCGGCAGCAATTAAATCGCCGGCTTCACAAACGAAAATATCGTCTTTTTTTAATGCCGAAGAACTAATGTTTTTAATTTCTCCGTTAGGTAAAATTTGTTTAGCAGGAGTTTCTTCTCTTGTTTTTCTTAAACTATCGGCTTGTGCTTTTCCTCTTGCTTCGGCAATAGCTTCGGCAAAATTGGCAAATAAAAGCGTTGCCAGTAAAATTAAAAATACAATTAGGTTATAAGTAAAACTTCCTTGGTCATTTGCGCCCATTAAGATCGAAACGCAAACAGCAAACATAATGGCTGTTCCAATTTCTACGGTAAACATTACCGGATTTTTGATCATCATTTTTGGGTTCAACTTCACAAAAGACTGCGCTAAGGCTTCTTTTACCTGTTTACTTTCAAACAATGATGTGGATTTATTAGTTGTCATTTTCTTGTAAAAAGTTAAATGTTATTTGTTAAATGTTGTGTGCTAAAAACACATGGATTATAGAACATAGCCAGCGGTTTCAACCGCTGGGACGCAGCGTATATCATAATCTGTGGACGTGCAACCCGTTTCCCGTGGTTGAAACCACGGGCTATATTAAATACGAATAGCAAAATCGTTATTTTAACTATGTGTGAAAACGAGTTTTCTTTTTATTCTTTTTTATTGATTTAAATTCTATGTTTCTATGTGTTTAAATTATCCAGCATTTTTATTTTAGTGTAAAGAATTCCGCTAAAGGTCCAAGCGCCAACGCAGGGAAGAATGATAAAGCAGCGATAATAGCGATTACGGCAAAAGTCATAATTCCGAAAATTGAGGTGTCGGTTTTTAAAGTTCCTGCACTCTCTGGAATGTATTTTTTACCTGCCAGTAAACCTGCAATTGCTAATGGCCCAATGATTGGAATAAAACGGCTTAACAGCAATACAATTCCTGTAGTGATATTCCAGAACGGATTATTATCTCCCAGACCTTCAAAACCAGAACCATTATTGGCAGCGCTTGAAGTGTATTCGTATAACATTTCTGAGAATCCGTGATTACCAGGATTGTTTAACCAGCCTGTTGCATTTCCGTTAAACCAATAACCCATTGCGGTATCATGTGCGGCAAAATAAGAAGCTAAAGCAGTTCCTGCTAATATTAATAAAGGATGAAGAATGGCAATAAAAGCAGCAATTTTAACCTCCCGCGCTTCGATTTTCTTGCCTAAAAATTCGGGAGTTCGGCCAACCATCAATCCGGAGATAAATACAGCCAGAATAATGAAAACATAATAGTTCAAAATACCAACACCACATCCGCCATAAAAGGCATTTACCATCATCGATAATAATTGCATAGCTCCAGACATTGGCATTGAACTATCGTGCATACTGTTTACTGAACCTGTAGAAATTACCGTTGTAGAAATACTCCAGAAACCTGAAATTGCTGGGCCAAACCGAACTTCTTTTCCTTCCATCGCTCCGGTTGCCTGCGCAATACCCATTTTTTCGATAGCAGGATTTCCATTGATTTCACTCATAACTGTTGGAACAACCAAGAGTAAGAAACCAACCGTCATAACTCCAAAAATAATATTCGCTAATTTTCTTTTGTTGAGGAAAAATCCAAGAGCAAAGATCATCGCAAACGGAATAATCATTTGCGCCCAAAGCTCAACTCCATTCGTAAAATAAGTTGGATTTTCTAATGGATGCGCTGAGTTGGCTCCAAAAAATCCGCCACCATTTGTACCAATATGTTTAATCGCAATAAAGGCTGCAGCAGGTCCGCGAGAAACTTCTACATGATCGCCTTGAAGCGTTGTAATAGCATCTTTACCTTCAAATGTCATTGGAGTACCACTAAACACTAGTGCTACAGCTACAATTGCTGAAAGTGGTAATAAAATACGAGTACAGCTTTTGATGAAATAATTATAAAAATTACCCAGTTTTTCTGTTGTTCTTTCCTTCATTGCTGTAAAAATCATAGCAGCAGCAGCCATCCCGATACCGGCAGAAACAAATTGAAGGAACATCAAGACGATTTGTGAAAGGTAAGAAACCCCGCTTTCGCCTGAATAATGCTGTAAGTTACAATTGACTAAAAATGAAATGGCAGTATTAAATGCCAAATCAGGAGTCATAGAAGGGTTGTTATCCGGATTTAATGGTAAAGAGCCCTGAAATAATAAGACAAAAAAGCAAAGAAAGAACCAAACCATATTGATACTTAAAAGTGCTTTTAAGTGTTGTTTCCAGTTCATTTCTTCAGCCGAATTAATACCGCTGATTTTAAAAATAAATTTTTCAATTGGATTGAAAATCGGGTCAAGAAGTGTTTTATTTCCTAAATAAACTTTAGCAATATATTTTCCTAATGGAATCGCTAAAACAATGGTGAGGAGAAAAATACCAATGACGCCTAATAATTCTGTGTTCATAATATGTGAGTTTTTGTAAAAATGTGATTTGTAAAAAGTGAGATGTGATTTATAAATAAGAATTGAGGTATACATCTTACTTCTCACTTATAACTTTTCACTAGATTAAAATTTTTCGGGTTTGATTAATACATATATCAAATACACGAAAACGGCGATTGAAATGATAAATAGTGCAGTCATGATTTAGATTTTTTCAAAGAATTCAACAGAGAGAAAACAAATGGCAAAAAGCACAACGGCCAATGCGAGTAAAAGAAAAGAGATCATAATATTATTTTAGATTTTAGATTTTAGATTTGTGAAATGTGAGAAGTAAAATGTGATTTGTGAAAAGTGAGAATACCATCTTACATTTCACAAACAACATTTCACATTAGACTCCCGAAGCATTAACCTGCTTGATATATTCCGCTTTAAGCGTTTGAGGAAAAAGATGAGAAATATTGCAGTGACGCATTTCCATAAAAGACGAAACTGAAAAAACATACACATTAGAAATGGCATTTTTAGTTTCGATGCTTCCGGTTATGAATAAACGTTCGGCAAGAGCCAGACATTTCTTAGCTCTTACTATATTTCCAGAAATAATAGATTTTTTGGTTATCTCAGCAAACCGTTCGGCTTGTTTGTAGATTGAGGTGACTTGATTTTTCATTTGGAATGAATTTTAATGTTCTTCCTCCTTATGCCAAAATATGTTCCGAAAAAGTTGAGTTCTGCCTAAAGTGTTGTAAATAAAAGGAATGTGGTTTTGTGCCAAAAATTAGGCATAAAAAAAGCCTATCATTTTGATAAGCTTTTCTCGTTTTGATATGTTATTGTCAAGCTCCAGAGGAGCGAAATATTTATAGAAATGATGAATCCACATTTATCAGAGCCCCAGCGGGGTGACATATTTTTTCAGATTGCGTAGGTGTCGCTCCTCTGGAGCTTTTTCTCATTGGCAATAAATAATCTATAAATATTGTGCTTCTCTGAAGCTTTTAAAAATTGGATTTGGAATTTGTCATTGACATTAAGGTTGCTTCGATTATTCCTGCAAGGTTTTCAAAACCTTGTAGGTATTCTATTTAAGTGTAAAGTTCAAATTATTTAAAATCTAAACCTGCAAGGTTTTCAAAACCTTGTAGGACTACAACTGTATATTGTATTCTTCCAACTTTCTATATAAAGTCGCAATTCCAATTTCTAATAATCTAGCTGTTTCTGCTTTATTTCCTTTCGTATAATTTAAAACCTTTTGAATATGCAGTTTTTCAACACTCTGCATCGAGAAAGCCGACATTGGTTTTGAATTATTTTCAGCCTGATGTTGCATTTCATAAGGTAGAACATCCGAAGTTAAAGTATCGCCATTACTCAAAATAACCGATCTTTCGATGATGTTTTTAAGTTCGCGGATATTTCCCGGCCACGAATAATTTTCTAATTTTTGCAGAAAATCATCAGCTATATTTAAAGCTTTTTTATTCGTTTTTTCAGAAAACTGCTTCACGTAATAATTAGCCAAAAGCGGAATATCTTTAATTCTTTCTCGCAAAGAAGGCAATTTGATTTCGAAAATATTCAAACGGAAATACAAATCAGAACGGAAACGATGTTCGTCGCTTTCTGTTTTTAAATCTCGGTTCGTGGCTGCAATTAATCTGAAATTTGACTTTTTCGGAGTGGTGTCTCCAACAGGGATATATTCAGAAGTTTCTAAAACACGCAATAATTTGGCTTGAAGATCAATTGGCATTTCTCCAATTTCATCCAGAAATAAAGTTCCGCCATTTGCTTCTTCAATAAAACCTTTCTTATCTTTTACAGCTCCCGTAAAAGCACCTTGCTTATGACCGAAAAGTTCGCTTTCTAAAATTTCTTTTGTAAAAGTACTGCAGTTTAATGCCACAAAAGATTTACCTACACGATTGCTGTTTTCGTGAATGGCCTGTGCAAAAACTTCTTTTCCGGTTCCAGTTTCACCAGTCAATAAAACAGTAGAATCTGTTTTGGCTACTTTTTGGGCAAGATCAATAACTTGTTCAATTCCTTTCGATTTTCCAATAATGGTATTGAAAGAATATTTATCGTTAATACGTTTTTCTAATTGCTGAACTTTTTTCTGTAAATGTACTTTTTCGACAGCTTTATAAAGAAGCGGAATAATTTTATCGTTATCGTCGCCTTTTACAATATAATCAAAAGCACCGTTTTTCATGGCCTGAACACCATCGGGAATATTCCCAAAAGCAGTTAACAGAATAACCTCTGTCAGCGGAAAACTTCCTTTTATGTTTTGAACAAAATTAACACCGTTTCCGTCAGGCAGTTTTACGTCACACAAAACAACGTCAATATCAGTTTGCTCCAGTTTTTTAAAACCAGACTTTAAATCTTTTGCTTCAAAAACTTCAAATCCTTCCGATTTTATAATACGAACCAACAGACTTCTCAGTTTTTCTTCGTCGTCTATAATTAAAATTTTGTGTGTCATTTGCATATAAGCTAAAACCGAATTGGTATTTTGATGTACAAATGTAGGTTTTAAATCATTTTCCTTTTTTGATTCAGCTGAAATAATTTTTTGCCACGACTCGAGCGATAGCGAACAGGCGAAGCAATTCACGAATTTCTCTAATTCCTATTTGTTGACTGGTTTTTATTTAAAACATAGCCCGTGGTTTCAACCACGGGTACACAATATATAATTACACCCAATTCGTGACGTGTCCCGCGGTTGAAATCGCGAGCTATATTTTGAGCATTTGCGAAAAACTAAAATTAAAAATTAGTAAAAATTGGTGAATTGATTCGCCTGTTCGCTATCGCTCGGATAATGGCAAAAAAATCTAATCAATTTCTTTCTCGTTGTCCTTTATAAAAGTATCAATGTTCATTAAATACGGATCAATAACAATGCGTTGAGGTTTTATTTTGAGTTTAACTTTACCTTCAATTTTATTTTTTTTGATGGCAAAAGGATAACGAAATAATTTTCCGTTTTCATCATAAATTCCAATATCTATTGTGGTATCATTATCAATTTGTCTTCGTTCTCCGGTCGCATTTTCCTGATACTTTTTAGAATAAACTTTAAAAGAAACTTCATAAAAACCATTCTTTTTACTATTTGAAACTGACTCTATTTTTGAAGAATACGTGATAATCTGCTTAAACATTTCGTCTAGTTTAGAATGCAACTTTTTATCCGTTACAGCATAAATTTCTTTTAATAAAGCCTCAGAATCAGGAAACGGATTTGGATATTTATAATGATTCAGAAAATTTTTCAAAGCCAGATTTACTTTTTCTTCACCAATTAAAACTCGAAGCTGATGCATTACCAGCATTCCTTTATCATAAGGTAAATGCGGTGTGTCATAATTCGTTTTATACAAAGGCGTTTCAGGATCATAACTTCGGCTACTCAAATATAGATCCAGATGAATTTTTAAAGTTTCGAGCGCTTTTTCCAAGCCATGCTCTTTTTCATAAAGCATCAATTCGGTGTATTGCGCCAAGGTTTCAGTCAAAATCCAGCTTCCTTCTTTTTGTTCCGGACTTATTTGTGAATTTCCCCACCATTCGTGCGACAATTCATGCGCCGTTAATTGATTAATCACATCTTCTTTATCCTTGTTGTTGAGGTTGCTGTAGAATCCGAAATTCTCTTTCATAAAAACCGTCGACGGATAAGAAGTCGCAGCAAATCCATCCGCGAAAGCTGAAACTTCGGCATAACGAATCGTTTTGTATGGATATTTCCCAAAGTTATTCTGGCAATAATCCAAAGTGTTTTTTACATCCTGAATTAGTTTTTTGATATTTCTCGAATGTCCTTTATCGTAAAAAACTTCAATGGAAATACCTTTATAATTCGTTTTTTGAATTTCATATTCAGCAGAAGAAAAAGCAAATCGAAACGGAATCTTGCCGTTAGATTTATAATGAAAATAATTGCGGTCGTCTTTTTTCCAATTTCCAATTAAATCTCCAATGCCAATCGCCGTTTGATTTTTAGAAGTCGAAACCACAGCATCATAATCAACAAAATCATATTTAATTTCCGATTTGTCTTCCAGTTTTTTAAGAGGTGCCTGCGGTTTCAAATGTCTTTTTGCACGCTCTTTTTTACTGCTGATTTCATTCGATTCCTGATAGCCAAAAAGCGGGAAGTAACGGCTTATACGCATAAATGAACCATTTTCGATTATAGAATTAAAGGCAGTATGTCCTTTAAATGGCGACCACGACGACTCAAAAGAAAAACTCATTTTCATTTTCTGTTGAGGTAACAAAGGTTTTTCCAATTGATACCAATAATGATGAAATGCCGAAACATCATCCAGGTTTTTAGAATTCGGAATTTCAAGAGAAGTCAGCTTTGAATTTCGATCTATATATAGGAGTAAACTATCAATTGATTTTTCAGAATTATTGATCAATTCATAAGTGCCTTTTACTTCATAACGATTTTCATCAGGAAATAAATCGACTTTACTTTTTACAGAAACAATCGTGGGCTGGGCAAGATTGGTATATTTTTTAAATTGAGTTTCATATTGTTCGCTCCAGTTGTTTTGATCGTCTTCGGTCAAATAAGGATATTCGATATTCGTTTTATAAAAAAGATAACTTCCAAAACCAAGAAAAAGAATAACTCCGAAAGCAAAAGTTGTTTTTTGAATACCATTCAATAAATTTCTTCGAAAGGTTTTTACGATTGAAGCATTTCTTTTCCATAAAATTCCTGTCAAAGTAAGAAGCAGTAAAGCCAATCCGAAATTGTACAACATCGAAATATGAAACGGAAAAGTATATTTTCCGAAACCATTCAAATCAAAATATTCTCTTTTAAAAGCATCTCCAAATCGAAGTATAGGATGCGAAATTCCCAATTGTTCTCCAATTCCTGTACAAAACAAAATGCAGACAAAAGCAGCAACCGAAAGTCCGATATATTTATTTTTAATAAAAGTCTGAATCGCAATTACCAAAATCGAGATCAACAGCAACGGAAATCCCAGATAATAAAACAAAGAAAAGTAAAGACCAATTTCGATTGGAGCATTTGCATTCACAATCTGAAAACTGCATCCAATCAAAATACTAATGCTGATAATGATTAGTGGAATAATAAAAAGTGCCGTCAATTTTGCCAGTAAAACCATAAATTGAGAATACGGTGCAGTATTTTCGAGCATTTCAAATCTCGAATTTTCGCTTCGGTTTAATAATTCGCTGCTGTAAAAAAGCAGAATCAAGATCAGAATAAAAGGTAGACGATCCATTATGGTGGAAATCATTAAAGCCGTATCTGTAATTTTTTCGGCTAATCTTATTCCGCCTTCAATTTCATCCGAAATTTCGATTGCCAATAATCCCGAAAATAAAAGAACAATCAATAAAAACGGAATTCCTTTTAGAACTAAAAAAATATCCAGCTTGATATTGCTTTTAAAAACAGTAAAATTATGCCTCAAAGTTTTGAACTCGATGCGTTTCGGAATTTCCGAAGAAAGGATTTTTGCTTCTTTTGAAATAACTTTAGGCGTTTTTACCTTTTTGGTTTTCGTTTTTCGGAAGGTAAACAATCGATAGGAAATAAAAAGCAAAAACAGTGAAACCAAAATCCACAACAATCGGTTAAATAAAAAGTTCCCCGAAAGGGAAACCAGTTCCGTATTTTTTTCAATTGAAGTCCAATATCTCGTTTGTTCTAAAAACGCTGCCAAACCAAACGGATCTATTTTAGCTGCCAAAGACATGGCTTTCGCCGAAGACGGAGAAGCATTTGCAAAGATGGGCGAATTAGAAAAAATGGAACCTGCGATATATAAAATGTAAATTAATAAACCCCCAACGTAAATGAAAAGCTTACTTCGCGTAAGCCAGACCAAAGCCGTCAATATTGCAAGGCACAAGAAAATATTCGGAATCACAATTACAAAATACGGCCAGAGATAATTTATAATTTCAAAAGGACCAATCTCACTTTTCGGAATCCAAGACATTTGATGTCCAACGATCATTCCGACGATAAACATTCCAAAAGAAACTACAGCGATTATAAATGCAGTAATAAATTTGGGAGCCAAATAATGAAACTTAGAAATAGGAGAGGAGAAAATAATCGAATCGAATTTCGTTTCATATTCCTTTAAAAAACTCTGCGCGACCTGAAGTGTAATCGAAAATATCGTCATTAGCGAAATCAGGCCAATTGCATACGTAAGCACATACGGACTATTTTTGTAAGCGCCCGAAAAAGAAAAATTCGCAAAAGCACTCACAAAAAATCCTAAAACCAAATAAATGATAAATGTGGCATAAAAAGTCCAGCTTCTGGTATTGTTATGCCATTCAAATTGAATTAATTTAGAAAGCATAACATTAATTTTTAAGTTGATTTTGAGCTAAAACACTAAAATAAACATCGCTTAAATCTGGCGATATCAATTCGAACCCAGAATCTGGACGTTGATGGGAGAAAACATGAATATTGATTTTCCCTGAATTTAAGTTGGACGAAATGATATTAAAGTTCGATTGATGTTCTTTCAGTTCTCTTTTCTGAATGGCTTTCATCCAGATTTTATCTTTCAAAGAATCGATTGCTTCGTTTGGTTTTCCTTCCAAAATCAATTTTCCGTTAGAGATAATGGCCATCTTTGGGCATAAATCGCGAACGTCTTCTACAATATGAGTCGATAGAACTACAATAATGTTTTCGCCAATTTCACTTAGCAAATTATTAAATCGGTTTCTTTCTTCTGGATCAAGTCCTGCAGTAGGTTCATCCACAATAATTATCTTCGGATTTGCCAGTAAAGCCTGAGCAATTCCAAACCTTTGACGCATGCCTCCCGAAAAAGAATGAACTGCTTTGTCTTTATGCTGCAGTAAATTAGTCTGCTGTAATAAATACAAAATTTGATCGTGACGTTCTTTTTTTTCGACGATTCCTTTTAAAACCGCCAAATGATCGAGCAGGCGATAAGCAGAAATTTTAGGATAAACGCCAAATTCCTGTGGCAGATAACCTAGATTTTGCCTGATAAACATTGGATTTTCCAGAATATTAATTCCGTTAAATTCAATAATTCCCGACGTAGGTTCCTGCAAAGCGACAATAGTTCGCATTAAAGTCGATTTTCCGGCGCCGTTTGGCCCGAGCAAACCAAACATTCCGTTTGTAATTTCAAGCGATAATTGGTCAATCGCTTTTGTGCCGTTCTCATACGTTTTGCTGAGATTTTTGATGGATAAACTGTTCATTTTTTGATTGATTTTGATGATTGAATTAAACTATGATTTGAAAAATTTAGGCAATAGAATGCCTGTCGGCTTCAAAAACCGATTTATTAAGAGTGAAATAAGATTTAAAAGAAAGCTATTCTGCCACGTATTCTAAAATATCACCGGGTTGGCAATCCAATATTTTACAAATAGCTTCAAGAGTATCAAACCGAATTCCTTTTGCTTTTCCAGTTTTTAGAATCGATAAATTGGCAGGCGTAATATCTAGTTTTTCTGCCAACTCTTTACTTTGCATCTTGCGTTTGGCAAGCATTACATCAACATTTACAATTATTGGCATAGCTATATAAATAAGTCTTGTTCGTTCTGAAGGTTTAAACCTTGTTTAAAAATGGCGGCTAAAAAGTAAGCGAAAACACCCAGCATTCCGTGTAATAATATAAAAAGTGAAACTTCATTATCCAGCGGAACAAAAAAGAAAGCCACAAATATTACAATACCTGGAATTAATAAATTGGATAAATAGAAACGCCTTAAATGAGAAATTCCGTTAAGAGTAAACAATTTAGGCTGAAAAAATATTTTGAATACATTACTGCTTAATAAAAAGAAAAGCCCGTACAAACTCAGCGGAGCCAAAAAATCAAAAAGAATATACGGCAGATTATAATCACCTAACATTATTGGATGAGTTGTAAACGGATAACAAACTTGAAAATACTTTCCGTTGTCCTTAAAAGTCAAAAACAATCCCGTTAGTAAAGTAAAAACAGAATATCCGGCCAAAAAGAAATAAACCACAGACAAAAATCGGGTAAAGTAAAATAATATTCTAGATACAATATGAGTTGTCTTCATATAATGAAAAATTAGATTGATATTGCAAATATATAATTAATTATTGTAAAACAATAATTAATTATTGTAAAATAAACTTTTAGATGGTTTTAGAAATATTATAAATCTATTAACATTAGAAAACAAAAGGCATCCATATAAAAGGCTTAATTTTGCATATTAGCATTTTTTTATATGAAAAACCCAATTTCAGTCTCATTATTAGAGCTCGCTATCATTACTCAGGATAGCAATGCCACAGAAACATTTCAAAAAACAAAAGACATAGCGCAATTAGCAGATACTTTAGGATACAAGCGATTTTGGCTTGCAGAACATCACAATATGGCACACGTTGCAAGTACGGCAACAGTGGTTTTAATTGGTTATGTGGCAAGTCAGACAAAAAATATCCGTGTAGGTTCTGGCGGTATTATGTTGCCGAATCATTCTCCTTTAGTAGTTGCCGAACAATTTGGAACCTTGGAAACGCTTTATCCCAACCGAATCGATTTAGGTTTAGGAAGAGCACCAGGAACAGATCAGCCAACTGCCGAAGCAATTCGAAAAGACTTTTTCGAACAGGCGCAGCGTTTTCCGCAAAACGTAAGCAAACTTCAAGAGTATTTTTCAAGCGAAAATGCAACAGGAAAAGTCCGCGCATTCCCAGCCGAAGGCTTAAAAGTCCCAATATGGATTTTAGGATCAAGCATGGACAGCGCAGCTTTAGCGGCAGCATACGGATTGCCTTATGCTTTTGCCGGACACTTTGCGCCAAAATTAATGATTCAGGCATTTGAGTTTTACCGCGAAAATTTCCAGCCTTCAGAATATTTAGACAAACCAAAAACAATGGCTTGTGTTAATATCATTGCGGCCGACACAAACGAAGAAGCAGAACTATTGTCTACAAGTTTGTATCAAATGTTCTTGAACTTAATTAGAAACGACCGTAAAGGTTTACAGCCGCCAGTTCCGTCATTAGATGATATCATGAACGAGCAAGAGCATTTCCATGTCAATCAAATGACTGCAGGAACTTTCACAGGAAACAAAGAACAATTAATAACCGATTTGAAAAAATTTATCGACTATGCCAGAATAGACGAACTAATGGTAACAAGTCCAATCTTCGACCATCAGGCAAAACTAAAAAGCATTCAAATCACAAAAGAAGCAATCGATAGTTTAAATGAAAATATACATATATAAGTATACTATTATATAAGAGTAGATTTCATTCCCATAACCCGACAGTTTTTGAAAACCTGTCGGGTTTGTTTTTGTGCATATATAAGTAGAGAAGTATACTATAATATATAAGAGTAAAAGCGAATATTTTTGTCTGAGCGAAGGTGAAGCTCTTTTGCAGGAGTAATTTTGGAATTGAGATTTGAGTAATGTGGTTTATTAGGAGCTTAATCCCGCTATCCGCTCCAATCTTTTGCTTTTTAAAGAAAAAAGCAAAAGGATTTCCGCTTCTATCGGGGCTAGGGCATGCGTTTTCAGAAGAAAATTTCGGAAGAAAAAGACGTTTTCATAATAAAACACATTAAAAACCCATCGCCTTTGCGTGTTTTCGATATCAAAAAGGGCAGAAAAGAAGGCTTTGCGCCTTAGCGCCTTCGCGGCAAAACAGCAAAACAATAGCCAAACGCAGAAAAACCCCACAAGATGATAAAAAACTTTGTGCTGTAAAGAATCCGTTATCAGCGAGTTAAGAAAAAGTTTTGAAAAAGATCAAAAAAAGGCGGATAAAAAGCTTGCTTAAGCGGAAAAAGGTTCTACTTTTGCACCCGCAACAGCGAAAGGCGCTCATCGAAATACTGGCAGGAAGGAAGGATTTTAAGAAAAGAAATTTTCAGAAAAAAAGATTCGGAAAAGCTTGCGAGATTTGAAAATGCTTTTTACATTTGCACCCCGCAAAACACGGAAGCTCATTGAAAGACTGGAAGGGAAAGTTGAGAAACTGAAGCTAAAAAAAAGCTTCAAAATTTTTTCAAGTTTTTCTTGCGAGAAACAAAAAGAAGTTTTAGTTTTGCACCCGCTTTGAAACACAGGCGAAACACAAAAAGAAGACACGTTCGTAGACA